>NZ_QNUA01000025.1:0-181873 GCF_008042285.1 Bacillus sp. AR13-1 | reverse complement strand
AATGTTATCTAGTTTTGAGAGAATATAAAAAACTTATTGACTTTCAGGGTGAATAAGTTATAATAATGATTGTCTCAAAAGAATAATGTCTGGTAATGATGGCAGAGAGGTCACACCCGTTCCCATACCGAACACGGAAGTTAAGCTCTCTAGCGCCGATGGTAGTTGGGACCTTGTCCCTGTGAGAGTAGGACGTTGCCAGGCAATATTATTCCGCAGTAGCTCAGCGGTAGAGCTATCGGCTGTTAACCGATCGGTCGTAGGTTCGATTCCTACCTGCGGAGCCATTGGAGAGCTGTCCGAGTTGGCCGAAGGAGCACGATTGGAAATCGTGTATACGTCACAAGCGTATCAAGGGTTCGAATCCCTTGCTCTCCGCCATAAGGAATTTATAATATTTGGCCCGTTGGTCAAGTGGTTAAGACACCGCCCTTTCACGGCGGTAACACGGGTTCGAATCCCGTACGGGTCACCACTTTTGGAGGATTAGCTCAGCTGGGAGAGCACCTGCCTTACAAGCAGGGGGTCGGCGGTTCGATCCCGTCATCCTCCACCATATAAATTATATGAATAATATTGTCGCGGGGTGGAGCAGTACGGTAGCTCGTCGGGCTCATAACCCGAAGGTCGCAGGTTCAAATCCTGTCCCCGCAACCAAACATTCTCGTAATGTGGTTGCCAACACTTATCATATAATTATATAAATAATATTATCGCGGGGTGGAGCAGTACGGTAGCTCGTCGGGCTCATAACCCGAAGGTCGCAGGTTCAAATCCTGTCCCCGCAACCAAATGGTCCCGTGGTGTAGTGGTTAACATGCCTGCCTGTCACGCAGGAGATCGCCGGTTCGACCCCGGTCGGGACCGCCATTTTAATAAGGCTCGGTAGCTCAGTCGGTAGAGCAGAGGACTGAAAATCCTCGTGTCGGCGGTTCGATTCCGTCCCGAGCCACCATTTTAATAAAATATGCCGGCTTAGCTCAATTGGTAGAGCAACTGACTTGTAATCAGTAGGTTGGGGGTTCAAGTCCTCTAGCCGGCACCATGTAAGTTTCGGAGGGGTAGCGAAGTGGCTAAACGCGGCGGACTGTAAATCCGCTCCTTCGGGTTCGGCAGTTCGAATCTGCCCCCCTCCACCATTTTACATAGGGGCATAGTTTAAAGGTAGAACTGAGGTCTCCAAAACCTCCAGTGTGGGTTCAATTCCTACTGCCCCTGCCAAATATATAAACACAACATGGCGGTTGTGGCGAAGTGGTTAACGCACCGGATTGTGGCTCCGGCATTCGTGGGTTCAATTCCCATCAGTCGCCCCATTTTTATTTTTTAAAAATTACAAATAAATTAATGGATACTTACATATAATTAAGTAAAACTTCGGTGGGCTATAGCCTAGCGGTTAGGCGTGGGGCTTCGACTCCCTCACCCGCACTTTTAATAAAATAACTCAAACATGTCTTGCGGAAGTAGTTCAGTGGTAGAATACAACCTTGCCAAGGTTGGGGTCGCGGGTTCGAATCCCGTCTTCCGCTCCAATTTTCAGTATGACATGCCGGGGTGGCGAACAGGCAGAGGCACAGGACTTAAAACCTTTACCACCGGTTCAAATCCGGTTGCCGCCTTTCTTTTATGCCGATGTGGCGGAATTGGCAGACGCGCACGACTCAAAATCGTGTTCCTTCGGGAGTGTCGGTTCGACCCCGACCATCGGTATCACGAACGGCGTAACATCAAGGCTCTACACTAATTGTGTAGAGTTTTTTTGTGTTTTTTTTACACTACAAAATAAGCACTAATAGTGCGTTGGGGTAGTGTGCGGTGAGTAAGTGACGAACTTTAGATACAGTTGGAAGAAACTATGAAGTATTAAAAGGATAAAATTTCAGTAGAATATTACATATACAAGAATTTTTTCGAGCACTCTAGAGAGAATCTCTCCACCCTGGTGACATGAAGTTAAATCCGATACCACCAGTTGAAATTACCACATTATCAGCTGGTAATTTCGTAATTTCAAAAAACTTCTTTTCAAACTCTTCTCTGTTGTACTTGTACATAGTTGAGTGACACGACCATATTTGCGTTGAAGTACTCAACCAGTCCCCTAATTCCTTTAATTTAGGGAACGAATCAAATTGAATTGGACCATCCAATTTTATGAATCTCACTTGATAGATAGTTGGGTTTAACTTCTCTCCTATTCCTTTAAAACCATGTGATTTTTTCTCATTTGAATGTGTCATAATTCTCCCTCCATCTTTTCTTCAAATTTTTTCCTATTTTAATTATACAGCAATAGAAAGTAATTAAGGAAATATTATGGGATTAGTAGAGGAATGAAAAGGAATAACTTTAGTTTGATAATGAATAGTTCATAACATACTACATAACAAATCTTTAAAAGGACATGGCAGCTTTGCCCTGTTTCTTATTGTTTAGCGAGAAATAATAAAATAAATCATCACAGTAATAAATGAAATATGATAAATTTAATCAAGGGAGAGAAATGAAAGTAAAAGGTGTCAGTTATTTAATATGATTCCATTTTGGCCCGTTTCATTTTAATTTATCATGTTTAAAGAAGCTCAAAATTTTTAAAATGCTTTAAAATAAAGGATTTTAAGGGTAGCACTCTATATAAATGTCACCTAAAAAGACCCTAACAGAAATGTTAGGGTTTTTTTGTTAAATTATGCTATGTGATTCTAAAATTCGTAATAAACTTAGGAATTCATGTATAATATAACTTGTCGAAAGAACAAAATGATAGTGATTTATATTATGTCTGTAATATGAATCAAAAATGAACTTTTTATATTTCTTTTAAAAATGTGTTGAATACACATTATATTTCATATTAATATTTTTATGTAGATTTAAAATGGGAAAGAGAGTGGAAAGTATGGGCCGTAAATGGAACAATATTAAAGAAAAAAAAGCATCAAAAGATGCAAATACAAGCCGTATATACGCGAAATTTGGACGTGAAATTTATGTGGCAGCAAAACAAGGCGAGCCAGATCCAGAATCAAACCAAACGTTAAGAGTTGTATTAGAACGTGCGAAAACATACAACGTGCCAAGAACAATTATTGACCGTGCGATTGAAAAGGCAAAAGGCGGTTCAGAAGAAAACTATGACGAGCTTCGTTATGAAGGCTTTGGACCAAACGGATCTATGGTAATTGTAGATACACTGACAAATAACGTAAACCGTACTGCAGCAGATGTACGTGCTGCATTTAGCAAAAACAGTGGTAACATGGGTGTAAACGGTTCTGTCGCTTACATGTTTGATGCGACAGCTGTTATAGGTCTTGAAGGTAAAACATCAGATGAAGTTCTTGAAATCTTAATGGAAGCAGATGTAGATGCACGTGACATTCTAGAAGAAGAAGATTCTGTTATCGTTTATGCTGAACCTGATCAGTTCCATTCAGTACAATCTGCACTTAAAGGTGCTGGTGTTGAAGAATTTACAGTTGCAGAATTAACAATGCTTGCACAAAGTGATGTAGAACTTCCTGAAGATGCTCAAGTACAATTTGAAAAAATGGTTGATGCATTAGAAGATTTAGAAGATGTACAGCAAGTTTACCACAACGTAGACTTAGGGGAATAATATAAGACAGAAGACCCTTTCCTTTAACGGATAGGGTCTTTTTTTATGGAGTTAATTAAGGTGGTAAAGTATTAAAGGTATTTTGTAGCTGCTAGGGAATATGGTTATAGGTTTGTATTTTAAATAATCATATTTCTAGGAGGTATTTCTGTGGAGCATAAAACACCAAAGCATATTGTTGCCGTAGCAGGTTATTTAACAAATGAAAAGAATGAGGTGCTTTTAACGAAAGTGCACTGGCGAGCAGATACGTGGGAAATGCCTGGAGGACAGGTAGAAGAAGGGGAAGCGCTCGATCAAGCTGTTTGCAGAGAAATAATGGAGGAAACAGGATTAACTGTGAAGCCTATCGGAGTTACAGGGATTTATTATAATGCTTCTATGCATATTGTAGCTGTTGTTTTTAAAGTAGCATATGTTAGTGGTGAAATAAAAATTCAATCTGAAGAAATACAAGAGGCTAAATTTGTTGCTTTAAACGAAGAGAACATTGATGAGTATATAACGCGTCCTCATATGAAATCAAGGACACTTGATGCGATGAAAGCAATGCATTTTATTCCATACGAAACATGGGAAGTTCAGCCATATAATCTTATAGGAAGGTTGTAAAGAAAAGGTTAGTTATTTGAGGACAGCTCAAATTGCTAACCTTTTCTTTATGTATACTGTTTCAGAAAAAGGTCACAATAATAAAGTGTAGGCTAATAATTGGTGGAGGAAGCAGAACTACCACCTAATTTCCTAGCTTTAGCCAAGTTTTGAGGGAGAATTCTTACTGCACACAAATAGCGAGATAATCCGAAAGCTAGTATTGATTTGCAGAACGTTCGTTCTGTATAATAGTGATATATCGTATATAATTAGATTGCTAGATGTTTAAAAGTATAAATGTATAAACTGATATAATAAAAGAATAAAGTGAAATTAAGGAGAGTCCTACTTCCTATAAATAGTGTGATAAATAAATGTATATTCAACATTTCATATGAATAGTAGATAAAAAGGGACTGTGATACAATACATTTTTACACCTTACAATGTTGTAAGGTAGGTGTAAGAGAAATCGATGGGATATTCTTTTATAACAAGGTATTCTTAAATTAAGAGTTATATGCTGTGTGGAAAAGAGGTGTTCGAGATGAAAGAACGAGTATTATCTAGAGTGAATTATCATCAAAAAGTTGCATTAAATCCATTAACTAAATTTCTTTATAAAGCCATTATATTATTATTATTGTTAAGTTTTGCATTATTATTCGTTGGAAATGTAATGATTGAGCGAAGTGATATTAGTAAATTACATGTACCCGCTAAGTTAGAGGTGCCAGAATCATTAACACACGCATTTATTGCGACGGAAGATAAAAGGTTTTATCATCATAACGGTTTAGACTATATAGCGATTATCAGGGCGTCTATTGAAAATATAAAAGCTGGTGGTGTTGTGCAAGGAGGAAGCACGATTACACAGCAGTTATCTAAAAATGCTTTCTTATCTAATGAACGTACATTTTCCCGTAAGTGGAAAGAAATTTTTTATACGAAAAAGATTGAACGTACATTCACAAAGGATGAGATATTAAAATTGTATGTAAGTAATATTTACTACGGAGAAGGCGCATGGGGGATTGAAAAAGCAGCAAACCTTTACTTCGGTAAAAAAGTGGATCAATTAACACTGGCTGAAAGTGCAATGATGGCTGCTATAGTAAAAGCACCGGCTTATTACTCACCTGCACAAAATTATGATAAAGCAGTTGAGAGACGGAATGTAGTTTTAAGGCTAATGGAGAAAGAAGGGTATATAAATCATGATGAATATGTGCAAGCAGTTAGTGAGAAATTAGTAATTCGCCATGATATAAAAACAGAGCAATCCATGTTAAAAAATGCCCGTGAAAAAGCAGTAAGTTAAAAGAAGTTCCTACATAGGAGCTTCTTTTTTTAATAATTTGTGACAAAAGGCGACACAATATTGTCACAAACGTTGTATTTTTGTAATTTATGTGAGCGTGTTCATTGCGTGACCTATGTAAGTATTGATATTATGTGTATTGTGTACAATGATGTATACAGAATATGAAATTAAAGAGGAATGTATATGAAATCATCAAACAAACTCATGGCTCTTGGTATAGTTTTTTCTATCGCAGTATTGATTGTAATCGGGACGATTGTGTATAGCATCATAAATGACAAGAAAGATAAAGGGAATGAGATGTTTGCTTATTCTACGCAACAATCTTTAGGGAAAGATGATGCTCCAGTTAAGGTAGTTGAATTTGGAGACTTTAAATGTCCAGCTTGTCGTACTTGGGATGTAACAGTATTACCACGATTAAAAGAAGAGTATATTGATAAAGGTAAAGTGCAGTTATATTTTATTAACTTCCCGTTTATCGGAAAAGACTCTGATTTAGGTGCAGCTGCCGGTGAAGCAATTTATAAACAAGATCAAGATTCATTCTGGATTTTCTATGATGAGATTTATCAAAATCAAAAGAAAGATACGGAAGAATGGATTACAGAAGAATTACTTCTTAATATTGTGAAAGAAAAGCTTCCGAAAATTAATGTAGAACAGTTTAAAAAAGATTTACACAGTAAAGAAATGAAAGACAAAGTACGTAAAGATTCAGATCGTGCTCAAAAATTAAAAGTTCAAGGTGCTCCTTCAGTATATATAAATGGGAATCTTGCAAACCCTGATTTCGATAGTATGAAGAAGGCGATTGATAAAGAATTGAAAAAGTGATGAGGTATCTCATCACTTTTTCGACTTTTTTCGATAAATTTCTTGCTTCGATTTTTTTTACATGCTATACTACTTTACATAAGTTATTTCAATATCTTATATTTTTTTCATATTTGCGGGTGTAGTTTAGTGGTAAAACAAGAGCCTTCCAAGCTCTGGTCGAGAGTTCGATTCTCTTCACCCGCTCCAAATTTTATTTAATGTTTTTCTAATAAATTGTGATCAACGCAGTGTTTCGTTTCTAAGATAAACGAAGCATTGCGTTTTTTAATGTTTGAAAATCATAATTGTATGCGAAAATAGAAGTGAAGAATATTATTCCAAAAGTGAATTGATAACCAATATAGTCGTTACATAAGGGATGGATTCATCGGTGGAGGCGATTGAAAATGGACTTTGAACAATTAAAGCAAGATGTAATTGCGTATAGTAAAACGATTGGTATAGATAAAATAGGTTTTGCCAGTGCTTCACCATTTGAGGAATTAAAGCAGCGTCTAATCCAGCAACAACAATTGAATTATCAGTCTGGATTCGAAGAGCCTGATATAGAGAAGAGAACGAATCCACAGCTATTGTTACCTGGTGCGAAATCAATTATTGCGATTGCTTTAGCATACCCTTCAAAATTAAAAAATGCACCATTAAGTAAACGAGGGGAACGACGTGGGATTTTTTGCCGTGCTTCTTGGGGCCAAGATTATCACCTTGTTCTACGAGATCGTTTGCAAAAGTTAGAGGCGTATTTAATCGAAAAGCTGCCGGATATAGAAGTGAAATCAATGGTTGATACAGGGGAGCTAAGTGATCGAGCTGTTTCAGAGCGTGCCGGTATTGGATGGAGTGGTAAGAACTGCGCTATTATTACGCCGGAATTTGGTTCGTATGTATACTTAGGAGAAATGATTACGAATGTTCCATTCCCTCCTGATCGGCCAATAGAAGATCAATGTGGAAGTTGTACGAAATGTATTGATATTTGTCCTACAGGTGCTTTAGTACAAGGCGGGCAGTTGGACTCGAAGAAATGTATTGCATTTTTAACACAGACAAAAGGGTTTCTGCCTGAAGAATATCGCGATAAAATAGGAAACCGTATATATGGATGTGATACGTGTCAGACTGTTTGTCCGAAAAATAAAGGAATGGATTTTCATAACCATCCTGAAATGGAGCCTGACCCTGAGTTAGTTAAACCGTTATTAACACCACTTTTAACAATTAGTAATCGTGATTTTAAAGAGAAGTATGGAATTATGTCTGGTTCATGGAGAGGTAAAAAACCATTGCAACGAAATGCTATTTTAGCACTTGCACATTTCAAAGAAACAGCAGCAATTCCTGATTTAATCGGTGTTATGAAAGATGATCCAAGACCAGTACTTCGAGGAACAGCAGCATGGGCACTTGGGAAAATTGGTGGAGATGGAGTAGGAGAAGCGATTGAAAAAGCGATGGAACGTGAGAAAGATGAAGAGGTTCTTCATGAAATGAATCGTGGACTTGAATTGTTAGCACAGAAAAAAGAGTAGATAATATCTCCCTTTTTCATATTGTAATATGGGAGGGAAACGAAATGGTTGTAAAAGCGAATATTGAAAAGCAAGTGCAACAGTTTTTAGCATATATAACAGAGAAACGAACAGATGTAGATGGTATTGCAGTAGATTTGTTACAAATGGTACAGAGAAAGAAACAATTGTTTCAAAAGCGTAGTGCACATATAGTGAAAGCAACTGCAGATATTTCTTTCGTTAGACAATTAAATAGTAATGAGCATCAAGAAATTGATTATCAAATACACTTGAAATATTTAATTAAGCATAAAGAATTATTTTATATCGAAGAGGAACAATTAAAACGACGAGTTTGTTTAAAAAATAGTTGTATAATAGATGATTATGCTCTTGAAGTGTCAGAAGAAATAGGAATAGGTGAAACGTTAGAACGGGAAGTCACGAAAGAAAAATACGGTTCATATCAATATAATCGTTTAGAGGCAGTGAAATATGCAGAGCGTTGGTGGGATGATCGCAATTCTGCATACCGTAATTTTCCGGATAATTGTACAAATTTCATTTCACAATGTCTGCACACTGGAGAAGTACCGATGAATGGACATCCTAACATTCGTAAAGGGTGGTGGCAAAGGGGAAACCAGTGGAGTTGGAGCTGGGCTGTAGCACACTCTTTTTATTGGTATTTGTCAGGTGCTACAACAGGGCTTCGAGCAGAAGCAGTAGAAAGGCCAGAAGACCTTATTCTTGGCGATGTAATTGCGTATGATTTTGAGGATGATGGTAGGTGGAATCATACGACAATTGTAGTAGCAAAAGACGCAGATGGTATGCCGCTTGTAAATGCACATTCAGCGAATAGCCGCAGGCGTTATTGGAACTATGAAGATTCTAGTAAATATACACCACAAATGAAATATAAATTCTTTCATATTATTAATGGGTAGAGATTTTTCGTTCAAGTGGTATAATACGTAGTAGATAAAAAATAGAGGTGAATATCGCGTGGGAGTACATGTTGTTTTATATCAACCAGAAATTCCAGCAAATACAGGAAATATTGCACGTACTTGTGCAGCAACTGGAACAGAATTACATTTGATTAGACCGCTTGGATTTTCAACGGATGACAAAATGTTAAAGCGTGCAGGATTAGATTATTGGCAGCACGTAAAAGTTACGTATTATGATTCAATCGAAGAATTTTATGAAAAAAATAAAGATGGTGAATTCTTTTATTTAACAAAGTATGGCGAGAAAGCTCATACAGCATTTGATTATAGCAAACGTGAGAAGGATTACTATTTCGTATTTGGAAGAGAAACAAATGGATTACCAGCTAATGTAATTGAAGAAAACTTCGATCATTGTTTACGTATTCCAATGACGGATAAAGTACGTTCATTAAATTTATCTAATACAGCAGCAATTTTAATTTATGAAGCGTTCCGTCAACAAAATTATCCAGGATTAGATTTAGAAATCGTGTATTAAAAGTCGCCATTTGGCGGCTTTTTTATTTTTTAAAAAAATATATAATCATACATTTTAAAAAAGGTACATATTCATATAGAATGAGATATATGAATAAAAATAGATAAGACGGGTTGAGATAAATATGAAGGAACAATATAATAATCAAAATACCTTTTTAAGTATGATAGATATGGATTTAGTAAGACAGGGATTGTTACATGCTATTCAAGATTTAGTGTTTATTGTGAAAGTTATTGATGATGAAACTTTTAAATATATTTATGTGAATAAAATAGGAATGAATCACGCCAGGCTAGGGAAAGAATGTTATGGGAAAACTTTTGCAGAAGTATTACCAGAAGATACGGCAAGGTTATTGCAAGGACACTATGCAAAAGTAATGAGAGAAGCGAGAGCAATTACATTTTGTGATGTAATTAGTTTGCCAACTGGTGATATACATTATGAATCTTCACTTAATCCAGTATGCGATGTAAATGGAACATGTCAGTTTATTATTTGTATTACTAGAGATATTACAGCACAGGTTAAGAAAAAAGTGGAAGTAGAAGAAAAACAAATGTTATTTAAGTCATTACTAGAATATAATAATGATTCCATTATATCTGTAGATTCTATTGGAAGAATTACATATGCAAATCCAGCGACTTATGAAATTTTTGGGTATCGATATGAAGAGTTAAAGGACCAATTTATTTGTCAGTTTATAAATAAAGAATATGAAAAAACTTTTCAAATTATATTTAAAAATGCTTTACAGGGAAGAGCAAAACAAATTGTTGCAAAGAAATATATTCATAAAGAAGGATATGAACTTTATATTTCCGTGAGGACAATCCCCATTATTGTGAATAGTGAAATCGTCGGGGTGTACATTGTTACGAGGGATGTTACGAGGCAAGTATTAAATGAGATGAAAACAGAATATTTAGCTTACTTTGATCAGTTAACGGGGTTAATGAATAGAATATCATGTACAAATAAGCTAAATGAATTTTTAGCTGAGAATAAAGAATTCGCATTGGTTTTTATAGATTTGGATGAATTTCACCTTATTAATGATACATTTGGTCATAAAGAAGGGGATCAAGTCTTAAAAAAAGTTACTGAATGCTTACGAGACCTAAAAATAGAAGATATGCATTTATTTAGAGAACATGATGATCAATTTGTTATGTTAATAGAAAATATAACGAGAGAATACGTAGAGGAAGTTGCACAAACAATATTAAAAAAAATTAGTGGGCATTTTGTAATAGAAGAAGAGGATGTTTATTTGAGTGCATCAATTGGGATTGTAATGGCCCCAGAAGATGGAATGGATGAAAAAATGCTTTTCCAAAGAGTCGACGCAGCTTTGGAAAAAGCAAAGGAAAAAGGAAAAGGGTATTATCATTTTTATTGTAGTGGATTAGATTGTGAACGTGAACAAAGGTTTATAATAGAAAATCAGTTACATCGTGCTATAGAGAAAAATGAATTTTCCCTCTATTATCAACCTCAAATTAATATTGAAACGGGAAAGATGGCCAGTATGGAAGCCTTAATAAGGTGGGAGAATAAGGAGCTAGGTTTTGTCTCGCCAAATCAATTTATCCCACTTGCTGAAAGAACAGGGTTTATTATTAAACTTGATGAATGGGTAGTACATCAAGTTTGTGAACAGATACGTGAATGGTTAAATAAAGGATATGAGGTTGTACCAATCGCAGTTAATATTTCAGCTAGACATTTTCGTTCTATTACATTAATAGAGATGATTACACGTGCTTTAAATAAGTACAACGTTCCCCCTCATTTATTAGCAATAGAAGTTACAGAAGGGGCTCTTATACATAAAGATGTATCAAAAAGAGTGTTACTGCAGTTAAAAGAACAAAATTTAAAGATTCATTTAGATGACTTTGGAACGGGATATTCATCTTTAAGTTATTTAAAAACATATCCGATTGATACGTTAAAAATTGATCGTTCTTTTATGGAAGGTATATATAAAGATGAAAGAGATACGAATATTACGGCTGCAATTATTCATTTAGCACATACTCTAGGGTTAAATGTAATTGCAGAAGGAGTAGAAAAGGCGGAACAAATACAGTTCTTAAAGGAAAAGAATGTGAAAATCGTACAAGGTTATTTTTATAATCGCCCTTTATCGATATACGATGTGGAAAATATTTATTTTAAATAGTGTATAAAAAACAAGAAAAAAAGTGATGTGCTGAAAAGCACATCACTTTTTTTGTGTACCTGACTTATCGTTATAACCAGATGTAAAAATAGCTGTAAGAAATGTGAGTGATACACCTAAAATTAATAATAACTTCATACTAATTTCCCCCTTACTTTTTCGGTTTACGAATCCTATTTGTGAATCGAAATGTATGTAAGGTTCCCAGAAGAAAAGAATTTATTTACAATGAATAGCAGCGTGAAAACTTTAATACCTTTATTATACAGAATTTTCTTTGAATTTTGGAGAGAATTTTATAGCGCTATTATATATTTCGTTTTGATTTAAAGAATGTTTAAGGACATCCTAGCATACCTTTTATAATAATCCGATTGAACAAGGAGATGGGGGAGGAGCTATAATGGATATTCTAAAGAAAATTGAACAATATCGGGAAGCAGAAGAACGTTTACAATGGGAAGGTACGTTTGCGGAGTATTTGGAGCTTGTGAAAGAAAGACCATGGGTGGCTCAAACAGCACACTCTCGCATTTACAATATGATAAAAGATGCTGGAATTGAAGAAGTTGATGGTAGAAGAAAATATAACTTCTTTAGTAATCAGCTATTTGGATTAGAGGATGCTTTAGAACGCCTTGTGGAAGAATATTTTCATCCATCTGCAAAACGATTAGATGTTAGGAAACGTATTTTGTTATTAATGGGGCCTGTTAGTGGGGGGAAATCAACATTAGTTACGATGTTGAAACGAGGATTAGAAACATATTCACGAACAGATCGTGGAGCGATTTTTGCAATAAAAGGATGCCCAATGCATGAAGATCCACTTCATTTAATTCCGCAACATTTACGGAATGATTTCTTTGATGAATATGGAGTAAGGATTGAAGGGAATTTATCACCATTAAATGTTATGCGTCTAGAGCAAGAATATGGGGCAAGAATTGAGGATGTAGTTGTAGAGCGTATTTTCTTCTCTGAAGATCGCCGTACAGGAATTGGTACATTTAGTCCTTCTGATCCAAAATCACAAGATATTGCCGATTTAACAGGTAGTCTAGACTTTTCTACAATTGCAGAATACGGTTCGGAATCAGATCCTCGTGCATATCGATTTGATGGAGAATTAAATAAGGCGAACCGCGGCATGATGGAATTCCAAGAGATGTTAAAATGTGATGAGAAATTTTTATGGCATTTACTATCGCTTACACAAGAAGGGAATTTTAAAGCAGGAAGATTTGCGCTTATTTCAGCAGATGAATTAATTGTAGCGCATACAAATGAAACAGAGTATCGTTCCTTCATAGCAAATAAGAAAAATGAAGCATTGCATTCACGAATTATTGTAATGCCGGTTCCATATAATTTACGGGTTAGTGAAGAAGAACATATTTATGAAAAAATGATTCGTGAAAGTGATGTGTCCAATGTTCATATTGCACCGCATACACTTCGCGTTGCAGCAATGTTCACTATTTTAACTCGTTTAAAAGACCCGAAGCGTCCAGATATTGATTTAATTAAAAAGATGCGTTTATATGATGGAGAAACGGTAGAAGGATATAATACGATTGATGTAGAGGAACTGCAACGCGAATATCAAGATGAAGGTATGAAGGGGATTGATCCTCGTTATGTCATTAACCGAATTTCTTCTACAATTATTCGAAAAGAGGTACCATCTATTAATGCACTAGATGTACTGAGATCGTTAAAAGACGGATTGGATCAGCACCCGTCAATTAGTAGTGAGGACCGAGAGCGCTATATGAATTTCATCTCATTAGCGAGAAAAGAATACGATGAAATTGCTAAGAAAGAAGTACAAAAAGCATTTGTTTATTCATACGAAGAATCAGCTAAGACACTTATGGATAATTACTTAGATAACGTCGAAGCATACTGCAATAAATCAAAATTACGTGATCCGTTAACTGGTGAAGAAATGAGCCCAGATGAAAAACTTATGCGTTCGATTGAAGAGCAAATTGGAATTTCAGAAAATGCTAAAAAGGCATTCCGTGAAGAAATTTTAATTCGCATTTCTGCTTACGCACGTAAAGGGAAACGCTTTGATTATAATTCACACGAACGTCTTCGTGAAGCGATTCAGAAAAAATTATTTGCCGATTTAAAAGATATAGTGAAAATTACAACATCAACGAAAACACCAGACGAAAATCAGCTTAAGAAAATCAATGATGTTGTTGCACGCTTAATTGATGAGCATGGCTATAATTCTTCATCTGCGAATGAATTGTTACGATATGTAGGTAGTTTGTTAAATCGATAGTTTGATAACAAAACGCTGTCTCTTATTCTTGGGGCGGCGTTTTGTTATCTATTGATATTTGTAAAAAATGTCATAGCTTGTCCGAATATAATAAATTAAGATGCGATTTTATGAATTTCTTGTCAATTATTTTTACAATATGCATATGATAGAGTAACCAACCATTCATACAAAAAAGCCAACACAATACAATATGTTGCAAAACGAAAATGTGTGCAACAATGCATTGTGTTTCTTTCTTATCAACGGCTGAATGTTTCTTTCTATTATGTGAGTGGCAAAATTTTGTTTAGGATGCTCGGAGTATTGTATGAAAAACGCTATATATGTTTATGGGATGATTTTCGATGAACAGTTATTTTTCAAATATTCTAGTTACGCACACTAGAAAACAAAATTATAGATTGCTGTTCATAGGGGAAGACAATTACAGTAAGGAGGGAAAGGAATGAGCGAAGAAAACCAACCAAATTACACGATTTCACAGGAAAACTGGTCCCTCCATCGCAAAGGATATGACGACCAACAACGCCATCAAGAAAAAGTGCAGGAGGCAATCAAAAATAATTTACCAGACCTTGTAACAGAAGAAAGTATAGTTATGTCTAATGGCAAGGATGTTGTGAAAATACCGATTCGTTCTTTAGATGAATATAAGATTAGATACAATTATGATAAAAACAAACACGTTGGGCAAGGAAACGGTGACAGCAAAGTTGGTGATGTTGTTGCAAGAGATGGATCAGGTGGTCAAAAGCAGAAGGGACCAGGAAAAGGGCAAGGGGCAGGAGATGCAGCTGGAGAAGATTATTATGAAGCAGAAGTCTCAATTTTAGAATTGGAGCAAGCGTTTTTCAAAGAGTTAGAGCTGCCTAATTTAAAGAGAAAAGAAATGGATGAAAACCGGATTGAACATATTGAATTTAATGATATTAGAAAAACAGGATTATGGGGAAATATTGATAAGAAACGGACGATGATATCTGCATATAAACGAAATGCAATGCGTGGTAAAGCATCTTTCCATCCAATTCACCAAGAAGATTTAAAGTTCCGTACTTGGAATGAAGTGTTAAAGCCAGATTCAAAAGCTGTTGTATTAGCGATGATGGATACGAGTGGATCGATGGGGATATGGGAGAAGTATATGGCACGTAGCTTCTTTTTCTGGATGACAAGATTTTTACGCACAAAGTATGAAACCGTAGACATTGAGTTTATTGCTCACCATACGGAAGCGAAGGTCGTCACAGAAGAAGAGTTTTTCTCAAAAGGGGAAAGTGGTGGAACGATCTGTTCTTCCGTATACAAAAAAGCACTTGAGTTAATCGATAATAAATATTCACCAGACCGTTATAATATTTATCCATTCCATTTTTCAGACGGTGATAATTTAACTTCGGATAATGCTAGATGCGTAAAGCTTGTGGAAGAGTTGATGAAAAAATGTAATATGTTTGGGTATGGGGAAGTGAATCAGTACAACCGCCACAGTACGCTTATGTCAGCATATAAAAATATTAAAGACGAGAATTTCAGATATTATATTTTAAAGCAAAAAGCAGATGTATTTCATGCGATGAAGAGCTTTTTTAAAGAAGAATCAGGAGAAAAAATGGCATAACCCCTTGTAAAGGGGTTATTTTTTTGTAAACTTTTTATTTTTTTAGTTGACAACGATAATGAAAATCATTATCATTTATTCGAGAAATGATTACATTTCGATTTATATATTTTGGAGGAGATGTAAAGTTGAAAAAAACTAAAAGAAAACATATAAATGCGATGATTATCGCTGCGGCGTTATCACTTCCATTTGCTACGTATTCAACGTCTGCTTTAGCAGCTGTAGCAATTGAGGCGAACAAAACTGGACATGCTTTAGAAGATGGTACATATGATGCTGTTATTAAAGCGTATAAAGATAAAACGAATGAAGAGTCTATGGCAGCTGTTTATATAAAAGATCCTAAATTAACTATTGAGAATGGGAAGAAAATTGTAACGGCAACGTTAAGTGATAGTGATTTCTTCGAATACTTGAAAACAGAGGATATTGATACTCCTGGTGTATTCCATGATGTAAAAGTCATATCAGAGGATAAAAAGAAAAATGGGACGAAGGTTATTCAATTTGAAGTTGGAGAATTAGGAAAAAGATATAATATGCAAATGCATATTTATATTCCGACAATGGCCTATGATAATAAGTACCAGGTGCAGTTTGAAGTAAATGCGTTAAATCTAGAAAACAATGTTCCAAAAGATCAAAAGGAAAATAAAGAGGATACAGTGGATCAACAAGATGGAAATGTAATAGTAGATAAGCAATTGCAAATGCATATTAATAAATATAACTTAGAGAGAAAAAATATAAATGAACCTATAACGAAGGAAGATTTATTACAAATTAAAACATTATCCATATACTCAGGTGAGGGGATAAATGAAATAGCTGGTTTAGAATATATGACAAACTTAGAGAAGTTGACATTAAGAGAGTCTAATGTAACAGACATATCTGTTATCTCGGGATTGAGACATTTGAAATATTTAGATTTATCCTCTAGTCCAATTGAAAGCATTCAACCCGTTTCTAAGCTAGAGAATCTTGACATGCTCTTTTTAAGAGATAACAAAATTGCAGATCTTACACCGTTAAGTCAAATGAAAAAGATTAAAATATTAGATTTAATTGGTAATAATATAAAGGATCTTACACCATTATTTACAGTGTTATCGTTAGAAGAAGTATACTTAGCAAATAATCAAATTAGTAATCTTTCGGGTATTGAGAAGTTAAAGAATGTGAATCTATTATGGATAGGAAATAATAAAATTAGTGATGTTGAGCCTATTAGTAAAATGAGTAATCTTATTGAACTAGAAATTGCTGATAGTGAAATAAAAGATATATCATCATTATCTAAATTAGTAAAAATACAAGTATTGAATTTAGAAGAGAATTATATCTCTGATATATCGCCACTGAGTAATTTAACAAATTTACATGAGATAAATCTTGGAGCGAATGAAATTTCTGACATAAAGTCTGTTGAGGAATTGGGTAAGCGAACTTCAATAGATATTCAAAGACAAAAAATCTTTTTAGATGAAGCAAGCGTAGATGAAGAAATAAAAATTCCAGTATACAATTTTAAAGGAGAGCCACTTCAAAATATTAAATTGAAAAGTGAGGGGGCTACGCTGAGTAACGGATTTATAAAATGGAATAGTCCTGGAGAAAAAATATATGAATTTAAACTAGATACGAATCCTGCTGAAAGTAAAATAAGATTTAATGGGACGGTTATACAAAGTATAGTTGAAAAACAAACAGAAAGTAAAAATGTAATTCTTGATAAAAATTTAAAACAACATATTAATAAAAAGAATTTTGGTAGAGAGAATCTAAATGCCCCTATAACAAAAGAAGATTTATTACAGATTAAAACATTAGAGATACTTAAAGAAAAAGGAAAAGAGATAAAAGATCTAACTGGTTTAGAATACATGACGAACTTAGAAAATCTCACTTTAGAAGGAGTAGGGTTGAAAAATATTGAGTTCATTTCAAACTTGAAACAATTGAAAGACGTGAATGTATCTCATAATAAAATTGAAGATATAACGCCGTTATCTTCACTGGAAAATTTACAGTGGTTAAACCTTGCGGATAATCATATTAAAGATGTATCAGTTCTTGGCTCAATGTTAGACCTACTCAGTTTAAAATTAGCTGGAAATGAGATTCGTGATGTAAGGCCGTTAATACAATTAGGTCAATGGTTTTCAATTGATGCCGGAAGACAAAAAATCATTTTAAATGAAGCGAAAGTAAATGAAGAAATTCAAGTTCCGGTATATGACTTAGAAGGAGAAACTATTGAGAATATTAAACTAACAAGTGAGGGTGGAACGTTTAATAACGGAGTAATGAAATGGAGTACTCCAGGTGAAAAGGTATATAAATTTGATTTAGATTCGGATGAAACTAGTATAAGCTTTAACGGAACAGTTATCCAGAATATAGTTGAAAAAGAAGAAGTAAAAGAGCCGGTAAAAGAAATTGAAGAAACAAAAGAAGAAGTAAAAGAGCCGGTAAAAGAAGTTGAAGAAATAAAAGAAGAAGTAAAAGAGCCGATAAAAGAAGTTGAAGAAAAAAAAAAAGAAAAAAAAGAAAAGAAGAAGTAAAAGAGCCGGTAAAAGAAGTTGAAGAAACAAAAGAAGAAGTAAAAGAGCCGGTATTGAAGAAATAAAAGAAGAAGTAAAAGAGCCGGTAAAAGAAGTTGAAGAAACAAAAGAAGAAGTAAAAGAGCCGGCGAAAGAAGTTGCAGGTACAAAAGAAGAGGTAAAAGAATCAGCAACTGGATTGGATCAAGAGCCAAAAGGGAATAATCAAGTTGGTCCAGTAAAAGTGGTAGGACAAGAGAGTGCGAAAGAAAAAGATTCAAATAAACAACATGCTAATAAGCAAGAGGAAAATCAGAAGTCTTTAGCAGCAACTGGTGGTCAAGCTAACACACCGACCTTACTTTCTGGATTAGCACTTGTTCTTTCAGCATTAAGTATGTTTGTATTTAGAAAGAGATTATTTAAGAAGTGAATAACGTTTTATCTTATTATTATATAAAGTGATTATATAAGTTTTTGAGAAGCCCTTATTATAGCAATTTCATGTTGAAATATGCTTATGATAAGGGCTTTTTGAATAGGGGAAGGATATTAATACGAGGATGTTTCGATTGCTTAAATAATGGAGCAACTGTAGCGGAAACTGTAAGTCCCTTTCGTTCACTATATGTTCAAAATGTATGAAGAAATAATATGAAATATTGCATTTTATATCATTTTATCCAGATAATATGTTAATTTTTTGAATGGAATATATAAATAGGGGGGCAATAATATGAACAAGAAATCAAAGATCAATAAAGTGTTGCTTAGTATTAGTACAATGGCGCTATCGCTCGGAGCAATTCAAACGAATGTATCAGCAGAAGAAAAGGTACCGTATAATGTATTGCATTCGAAACCAGTTGGAATTGAAAAACCAGTAGATGAGATCGGACACGCTTCTAAAGCCGAGGAAACATTATCATTTCAAGAACGTTTAAAAGTAGGAGATTTTTCACAGCGACCAGCATCTATTACGAAGAACTCGGCAGTAAAGCAAGCTAAAGAAAGCTATTCAATGGCTGATTTAAACAAAATGAATGATCAAGAATTAATTGAAACGTTAGGCAGTATTAAGTGGCACCAAATTACAGACTTATTCCAGTTTAATGAAGATGCAAAAGCCTTTTATAAAGATAACGGAAAAATGCAAGTAATTATAGACGAATTAGCTCATAGAGGTAGTACATTTACGAAAGATGATTCAAAAGGAATTCAAACGTTTACTGAAGTGTTACGTTCAGCTTTTTATCTTGCATTTTATAATAATGAATTAAGCGACTTAAATGAAAGAAGCTTCCAGGACAAATGTTTACCAGCGTTAAAAGCTATTGCGAAAAATCCCAACTTTAAGCTTGGAACAAATGAGCAAGATACAGTCGTATCTGCATACGGAAAATTAATTAGTAATGCATCAAGTGATGTTGAAACGGTGCAATACGCATCGAATATTTTAAAACAATATAATGATAATTTTAATGCATATGTAGACGATCGTATGAAGGGACAAGCTGTATACGATATGATGCAAGGCATTGATTATGATATACAGTCTTACTTAAATGAGGCTCGTAAAGAAGCGAATGAAACGATGTGGTATGGAAAAGTAGATGGGTTTATTAATGAAATAAATCGTATTGCTCTTTTAAATCAAGTAACACCAGAAAATAAGTGGCTCGTTAATAATGGAATTTATTTTGCTAGTCGTTTAGGTAAGTTTCATAGTAATCCAAATAAAGGATTAGAAGTTGTTACACAGGCAATGCATATGTACCCGCGTTTAAGTGAGTCGTATTTTGTTGCAGTAGAACAAATTACAACAAACTATAATGGGAAAGATTATAGCGGGAATACGGTAGATTTAGAGAAGATACGTAAAGAAGGAAAAGAGCAATACTTACCAAAAACGTATACATTCGATGATGGATCTATTGTATTTAAAACTGGGGATAAAGTGTCAGAAGAAAAAATTAAGAGATTATATTGGGCTGCGAAGGAAGTAAAAGCGCAATATCACCGTGTGATCGGAAATGACAAAGCTTTAGAACAAGGTAATGCAGACGACGTATTAACGATAGTAATCTATAATACTCCAGACGAATACCAGTTAAATAGACAATTGTATGGATATGAAACAAACAACGGTGGAATTTATATTGAAGAGACAGGGACATTCTTTACATATGAGCGTACGCCAGAGCAAAGTATTTATAGTTTAGAAGAGTTATTCCGTCATGAGTTTACTCATTATCTTCAAGGGAGATATGAAGTTCCCGGTTTATTTGGAAGAGGAGATATGTATCAAAATGAAAGATTAACTTGGTTCCAAGAAGGGAATGCAGAATTTTTCGCAGGATCTACTCGTACAAATAACGTTGTACCAAGAAAGAGCATCATTAGTGGATTATCATCTGATCCTGCAAGCCGTTATACAGCAGAGCGTACACTATTTGCTAAATATGGTTCTTGGGATTTCTATAACTACTCGTTCGCATTGCAGTCTTACTTATATACTCATCAATTTGAAACGTTTGATAAAATTCAAGATTTAATTCGTGCGAATGATGTGGGAAATTATGATACGTATCGTGAGACTTTAAGTAAAGATTCTAAGTTAAATAAAGAGTATCAAGAGTATATGCAGCAGTTAATTGATAATCAAGATAAGTACAATGTGCCGGAAGTAGCAGATGATTATTTAGCTGAACATGCACCAAAAGCATTAACAGAAGTGAAGAAAGAAATTAGTGAAACGTTGTCTATGAAAGATACAAAAATGACAAAGCATACATCTCAATTCTTTAATACATTTACATTAGAAGGCACGTTTACAGGTAGTGTAACAAAAGGTGAGTCAGAAGACTGGAAAGCAATGAGTAAAAGAGTAAATGAGACTTTAGAACAATTGACGCAAAAAGAATGGAGTGGCTACAAAACGGTTACAGCATATTTCGTCAATTACCGTGTGAATAGCTCTAATCAATTTGAATATGATGTAGTTTTCCACGGTATCGCAAAAGATGACGGAGAAAATAAAGCCCCGACGGTTAATGTAAACGGACCTTATAACGGGCTTGTAAAAGAAGGAATTCAATTCAAAAGTGATGGATCAAACGATGAAGATGGAAAAATCGTTTCTTATTTATGGGACTTCGGGGATGGAAGAACAAGTAAAGAAGTTAATCCAGTACATGCATATGAAAGAGAAGGAACTTATAAAGTAGCGTTAGTAGTAAAAGATGATAAAGGAAAAGAGAGTAGAAGCGAAACAACTGTTACAATTAAAGATGGAAGTGTAACAGAATCAGAACCAAATAATCGTCCAGAAGAAGCAAATCGTATCGGGCTAAATACTACTATAAAAGGTAGCCTTATCGGCGGGGATCACACCGATGTTTATACATTTAATGTGGCATCAGCGAAAGATATCGATATTTCTGTTTTAAATGAGCATGGAATCGGGATGACATGGGTACTTCACCATGAATCAAATATGCAAAATTACGCAGCTTACGGTCAAGCTAATGGAAATCATATAGAAGCAAAATTTAATGCAAAACCAGGTAAGTATTACTTGTATGTATATAAATATGATAATGGCGATGGAGCGTACGCATTATCAGTAAAATAAGTGCTTTTCCAATGTATGTTTAACTTTACTTTTTGTGGAAAATAGTATATTATATAGATATACAATATATCGGTTATTTACTAGGAGGAGCCTGTCACAATAGGTTTCTCCTGTTCTTTTTTAGAGACCTGTCTATAGGTTTTTCTTTAAAAAGTAAATAACTGAAAATTAAGATTAATGATTTTTGAAAGAGGTGGGGCATACACATAACAAAAAAGGGATTGTTTAAGAAAGGGGGATAAGAAATGGTCTTGTTTGGTTATCCACTTGAAACAATTTATTTATACGGATTTATAATTGCAACTATACTTACTGTCATTTATATCTTCTTTGGAGATATATTTGAATCAATATTTAGCTTTGGTGGAGGATCTGTATCCATTTTAACTTTATTACTTAGTTTTTTTGCAATGTTATGTGGATTTAGTTATATAGGAGAATATTTATTTTCCTTTAATAGCATTATTATTTTTGGTGGCTCATTTGCTATATCCTTTATCGGTGTTTTCATAATGAAAATATTAATTTTAAAACCGATTGCAGAAGCAGAACAAAATACGGTGCAACGTATGGATGAATTCATTGGTCGCAAGGGAGAAGTCATTACGACAATTCCTACAGAAGGATTTGGAGAAGTGTTAATCTCCTCTCCATTTGGAAGTAATGCAATACCAGCGAAAACAATTGGAAAGAAAGATATTTCACAAGGAACCGAGGTCATTATTGAGGGAGTTCAAGATGGTGTTTTACTTGTACAGAACATCGCTTATTCTTTAAAAAAACCAAAATTATAAGGGGGAATTTACATGACGATTCCATTAATTATCGGTGGAGTTTTACTCGCAATTTTAATTCTACTTATTTTAGTATTCATTACGAAGTATCGAACAGTTGGCCCAGATGAAGCATTAATTGTGACAGGGAACTGGCTTGGTGGTGGAAAGAATGTTGTTATCACTGATGACGGAAAGAAGATTAAGATTATTCGCGGTGGCGGTACTTTTGTAGTTCCAATTATGCAAAGGGGAGAACCTCTTAGCTTACTAAACTACAAATTAGAAGTTGGTACACGTGATACGTATACGAAGCAGGGTGTACCGATTACAGTAAACGGTGTTTCTATTATTAAAGTAGGATCGACAATTGAAGAAGTTTCTACAGCGGCTGAACAATATTTAGGAAAAGAAACAGAAGAGTTGAAAATAGAAGCAAAAGAAGTTTTAGAAGGGCATTTACGTGCTATTTTATCTTCTATGACAGTAGAAGATGCGTATAGTAATAGAGAGCAATTCGCACAAAAGGTACATGAAGTAGCTTCTACTGATCTGAAGAAGATGGGTCTTCGTATCGTTTCCTTTACAATTAAAGAAATAATGGATAAAAACGGCTACTTAGATGCACTTGGTCAGCCGCAAATTGCAATGGTTAAGCGTGATGCAACAGTTGCGAATGCAGAGCGTGAAAAAGAGGCACGAATTGAAAAAGCTCGTGCTGAGAAAGAAGCGAAAGAAGCAGAGTACCAGCGTGATGCACAAATCGCTGAAGCTGAAAAACATAAGGAATTAAAAGTACAATCTTATAAGAGAGACCAAGAACAAGCTCGTGCAGATGCAGATCTTTCTTACGAATTACAACAAGCGAAAGCGCAACAAGGTGTTACAGAAGAGCAAATGCGAGTTAAAATCATTGAGCGTGAAAAGCAAATTGAGTTAGAAGAAAAAGAGATTGCGCGTCGTGAAAAGCAATACGATGCAGAAGTAAAGAAAAAGGCAGATGCAGATCGCTATGCTGTTGAACAATCAGCCGAAGCGGAAAAAGTAAAACAAATGAAAAAAGCAGATGCGGATCAATATAAAATTGAAGCAGAAGCAAGAGCACGTGCAGAAGAAGTACGTGTAGAAGGTTTAGCAAAAGCAGAAATTGAAAAAGCGCAAGGTCAAGCGAAAGCGGAAGTACAAAAAGCGCAAGGTACAGCGGAAGCAGATGTTATTAGGTTAAAAGGTTTAGCAGAAGCAGAAGCGAAACAAAAAATTGCAGAAGCATTTGAATTATATGGGCAAGCGGCAATTATGGATATGGTTCTAAAAATGCTTCCAAGTTATGCGAAAGAAATTGCAAGTCCACTTAGCAATATTGATAAAATTACAGTTGTTGATACAGGCGGCGGTGGTAAGAATAGCGGTGCGGGGAAGGTTGCAGGCTATGCGACTGATTTAATGGCAACAATGCAGGAAACACTAAAAGCTTCTTCTGGTATTGATTTAAAAGAGTTATTAGAAGGGTTTGCAGGAAAAGGGGCAGTACAACAATTAGCAAATGATAAACCTGTTGTATCTGTAGTAGAAGATAAGGAAAAAGAAGTAGAAAAAACTAAAGAATAGTAAGATGGAAAGAACCTCTAGTAAGTGGGATACTAGAGGTTCTTCTGTGAATTATAATATTTCGAATAATATACATTTTTATACATTGTTTTAATTATTAAATTTTTATAGAATGAAGTATGTATGCAATAATCTTTTAAATTTAGAAAGATGAGTAAAGGAGAAATAAAGAGTCTCATTAACGTATTTACATCTTATAATTTTTATAAATAGATTAATCGTAAGTTATTGCATGTAAAACGGTATGAAGGGGTAGGAATATGTTTCAAAGGAAATTAAGGAGTAGTAGTTTAAAAACAAAGTTACTTGTGTCATTTATTATTATTTTAATTCTTCCAAGTATTGTAATTGGTTGGACGTCTTATCAGCAGGCGAAAACAAATTTTAATGAAACGATTTTAAAATCGGCGAAAGATAATATAAAAATTTTGGATAATGTAATTAATAAGGAATTGGATAGTAAAAAAGTAGATGCAACTTATTTTACGAAATTATTTACACAATCAAGTTACCAAGCGGATCAAATTCAAAACATCCAAAATAAACTAGAAGAATATAATAAATTACATCCAGAAATGGAAGCGATCTATACAGGATCTAGTAATGGACAATTTATTCAATCACCAGCTATTCAAATGCCCGAAGGATATAATCCTACAGAAAGAGATTGGTATAAAGAGGCAGTGAAAAAAAGCGGAGAAGTGATTGTAACTGCTCCATATAAGTCAAAAACGACAGGGAATATTGTTATTACACTAGCAAAACAAAACGAAGATAAAAGTGGTGTTCTCGGGATTGATTTAATTATCAATGATATTGTAACTACTTCTAAGATGGTTAATATCGGTAAGGAAGGGTATGTAGCGATATTTGATCAAGATAAAAATGTAGTCGCACACCCGACACTGAAGCCAGGAGAGAAATTAGAAGAGAAACTTAGTAAGGAATTTTATAAACAGGAAGCTGGTGATTTTCATTATTCATTAGATGGTGAAGATCGTAATATTACTTTTAAAACGAGTAAGAAAACTGGATGGAAAATAGCAGGAATTATGCCTTCAAAAGAAATTATTCAAGCGGCGGAGCCTATTTTCTATAAAACGATAACTGTTATTGGTATTTCATTAATGATCGGCGGGGTTTTAATTTACTTTATAATTGCTTCTATTATTAAACCGTTAAAACAACTTGTAATATCATCGAAAAAAATTAGTGAAGGTGATTTAACAGAATCAATTACAGTTCATTCTAAAGATGAAATTGGGCAGTTAGGAGAAAGCTTTAATGAGATGGCATTATCATTACATAATGTCATTTCAAATATAAATATTTCAGCAAGTCATGTAGCAGCATCTTCAGAAGAATTAACAGCTAGCATGAAGCAGACAAGTGAAGCAACGGAACAAATTACACAGGCGATAGAGCAAGTATCGAGTGGGGCTGAAATACAAACGAGAGAAGTTGAAGAAGGAGCAACATTATTAGAAGAAGTTACAGAAGGAGTTCAGCGTGTTGCAGATAGTTCTTCATTAGTATCTACAGCCTCTATGTATACGAAGAAAAAAGCTGAAGATGGTGGAAAGTTAGTTGAGCAAACTGTGAATCAAATGCAATTAATTCATGAGTCTGTTTCAAAGTCAGATAAAGTCATTGTTTTATTAGATGATAAGTCGAAACAAATTGGAGCAATCCTTGAAATGATTCAACATATTGCAGAGCAGACAAACTTATTAGCATTAAATGCTGCAATTGAGGCTGCAAGAGCTGGGGAACAAGGAAGAGGTTTTGCAATTGTAGCCGATGAAGTACGGAAATTAGCAGAACAATCGGGACAATCTTCTACGGAAATTGATAAGCTAGTGAAAGAGATACAATTTGATATAAAAGAAACAGTAAGCTCTATGAATCAAGTTGGGACAGAGGTACAATCAGGGCTTGTAGTTGCAAATGAAACGAAGAAAAGCTTTGTAGAAATATTGAAATCTACAAATGATACAGTAGTACAAATTGATAGTATGGTAGAAGTAGCGAAGCAAATGACGGTAGATGCAAAACAAGTAAGTGCATCTATTAATGAAATTGCAGCAACGATTGAAGAAAACGCAGCAAGCGTCCAAAATATCGCGGGCTCTTCTGAAGAGCAATTAGCTTCAGTAGATGAAATAAATGCAGCAGCAGTTCATCTATCGCAAATGGCGGAAGAATTACAAGGGATGATTGGCAAGTTTAAAGTATAAGAGGCAAGTGTTAAGAAACGAGGTAATCATTTTACTTCGTTTCTTTTTTATGGCAACGGTAATGAGATAAAGTGAAGAAATATATAGTAATCGTGTTATGATTAAATACGAAAACAAAAGACTGTATTTTCTTTAAATTCTATCTTCATTGATGTTAGGGGAATGATTTTGAAATTGAAGAAATTGAAACTGCAACCGAGAATTACATTAACTATTAGTACACTTATTCTTGTTGTACTGCTGTTAACGAGTTATTTATTTTACTACATATTATCTGAAACAGTAGAAGACCAAATCGGAAAAAGAGCGCTGTATGTTGCGAAAACAGTTGCTGCTATACCGGAAATCGGGGAAGCTTTTCAAAAAGAAAATCCAGCTTCTATTATTCAGCCAATTGCAGAAAAAATTCGAATCGAAACAGATGCTGATTTTATTGTAGTTGGAAATAAAGATGGTATTCGTTATGCGCATCCTAAGCGAGATAAAATAGGAGAGAGAATGGTTGGCGGAGATAATGAAGGGGTTCTATTAGAAGGGGAATCTTATGTTTCGAAAGCAACGGGATCATTAGGGCCTTCACTACGCGGAAAAGTCCCGATTCGTAATCAGGATAATGAAATTATTGGTGTAGTATCTGTCGGTTTTTCAATGGATGATATTCATGGAGCGATAGAAGTGTATGGAAAGCGTGTGTTTTGGATTACAATAACAGGTCTGTTAATTGGGATAATTGGCTCTGTATATTTAGCTAAAAGTATTAAGCGGATGATGTTTGGAATGGAGCCAGAAGAAATTTCATCTTTATACGAGGAGCATAGTACAGTTATTCAATCTGTACGTGAAGGAATTGTAGTAATCGATAAAAATGGTATGGTTAGTTTAGTAAATCAAGCGGCATACGATATCCTTTCTTTAGATAAACAACAAAATATAATAGGGAAATTTATTTTAGATGTTATTCCTAATTCATCGATACTGGATGTACTTCAAACTGGAGAAGAACAATTTGATCGCCAATTAAATATAAAGGGGCAGGATGTTATTGCCAATCGCCTACCTATTAAAGTTAATAATAAAGTAACTGGTGTAGTATCCAGCTTGCGCTTGAAATCTGAGATGGATCAATTAACAGCGGAATTATCTCAAACACGGCAATATACAGAGGCATTACGGGCGCAAACACACGAATATAACAATTTATTGTATACGCTTTCAGGTCTTATTCAATTAGAGTCTTATGAAGATGCTTTAGAGCTTATTCATAAGGAAACGGCAGTATATCAAGAGTTCGTTCAATTTATTATGAAACGAATTCAAAATCCATGGTTAGGTGGGATTTTAATTGGATTTTATAATAGGGCGCGAGAGTTGAAGATTGATTTTATGTTAGATCGGGAAAGTAGTTTAGAAGAGTTAAGTCCGCATATTGAGAGTAATTACGTTGTTTCTATTTTAGGGAATTTGATTACGAATGCATTTGAAGCAATTGAAAGAAATCACGAGCATAATAAGAAAGTAAGAATGTTTGTAACAGACATTGGCGAAGAAATATTAATTGAAGTGGAAGATTCAGGACAAGGTGTTCATGATGAAATAATTACAAGCATATTCTATAAAGGTTTTTCGACGAAGGCGGGCGAAAAACGTGGATATGGATTAGCGAAAGTGAAAGAGTTAGTGGAAGATTTAAATGGAAGTATTGCGATTGAAAAAGGGGATTTAGGTGGTGCTTTATTTATCATTGCATTACCGAAAGAGAGAGGCGAATTGTAATGAATGAGGGGATTGAAGTATTGATTGTAGAAGATGATATTCGGATTGCGGAAATTCATCGTCGTTTTACTGAAAAAATTGAGGGGTTTAAAGTAATTGGAACAGCAACGACTGGGGAACAGGCGAAAGAATGGCTAGAGTTTGTAAAGCCACAACTCGTTTTATTAGATGTATATTTACCTGACATGCAAGGGACAGAACTCGTCACATATATTAGGCATAATTTGCATGATACAGATATTATTATGATTACAGCCGCATCAGAGACGGATGTAGTGTGGCATGCTTTACGAGGCGGGGTAACAGATTATATTGTAAAGCCACTTACATTTGATCGGTTTAAAACAAGTTTAGAAGGTTATCAAAAGAAGATTACGAAGTTAAAGAAAAATGCTCAATTATCTTCAGAACAGATTGAACATCTATGGTCCCAAAGAGGGGTGCAGGCAAATCCAATAGAATATGCGCCAAAAGGAATCGATCCTTTAACGTTAGCAAAAATAAAAAAGCATATGTTAGCTGTTAATGAGGAGGGAATTACTGCAGAGATGCTAAGTTCAATGGTAGGTGTAAGCCGATCAACTGCGAGGCGCTATTTAGAGTATTTGATCTCTGGAAAGAAAGTGCATGCGGAGCTTATATATGGAAGTGTGGGGAGACCAGAAAGAAGGTATTTCCGCGTTTCTTCATAGGGGACTTTCACAACAATAAAAACAGTAGAGGATTACATTTCCTCTACTGTTTTTCCTAGTTGCATCTTATATTGGAATAATTCCAATTACAATTCCAGTAATCAACATAACCATTGTTGTTCCAACAGCCCAAAGTAAAGTAAATCGTTGGTGTTCACCAAAATCAACCTTGGCCATTCCGACTAATAAATAAGTGGAAGCAACGAGGGGACTCAGTAAGTGAACAGGTTGACCGAGTAACGAAGCACGTCCCATTTCTGCGGCACTAATTCCGTAAGCGGCAGCAGCTTTCGTTAAAATAGGTAATACGCCGAAGTAAAAAGCATCATTAGACATGAAAAATGTGAACGGCATACTTAGTAAAGCTGTAATAATTGGAAGCTGTGGGCCAAGTGCATCTGGTATAAGAGTAACAACACTTTGAGCCATCGCATCTACCATTTTTGTTCCAGATAGAATACCTGTGAAAATTCCAGCAGCAAAGACGAGAGAAACAACCGCTAATACGTTTCCAGCATGAGAAGCAATACGTTCTTTCTGTTGCTCTAAGTTTGGATAGTTAATCATAACGGCAATAGCAAAAGCGACTGTAAATAGAACAGGTAGCGGCATAATTTCTAGTATGAGACAGACAAGTAATGTAGCGGTCAATAAAAAGTTAATCCATAGAAGTTTAGGGCGTTTATGCACGGCAGCTTCTACTGTTGCAGCTTGCTCATCCATTGTTTGCATTTGTTTTAAATATTGTACATCCATAATTCCTAAACGTTTTCTTTCTTTTTTTCCAAGATAATAGGCAACGAAAACTACCCAAATTGCACCAGCAATCATTCCTGGTATAAGTGGTGTGAAGAGTTCTGAGGCATCAAGTCCAAGAGCACTCATAACCCGGGCAGTTGGTCCACCCCAAGGTGTAAGATTTGTCACACCTGCTCCTAACATAACAACCCCAGCTAATATAAGTGGATTCATTCCAAGACGTTTATATAGTGGATACATTGCGGAAACTGTAATCATATATGTTGTTGTTCCGTCACCATCTAATGAAACGATAATAGTAAGAATAGCTGTACCAACAACAATTTTTAAAGGATCACCTTTTACAAATTTTAAAATTTTACTAATAACAGGATCGAATAAACCGCTATCAATCATAATTCCGAAATATAAAATGGCGAACATAAGCATAATACCAGTAGGTGCTAGCTTTTGAATTCCTTCTAACATCATCGGGCCCATATTGGCATAAAAGCCACCAATTAATGCGAAAGTAATTGGAATTAATATTAATGCTACTAAGGCTGACATACGTTTAGTCATAATCAAAAACATAAAGACGAATACCATTGCAAATCCAAGTAATGCTACCATGTAATCTCCCCCTCAAAAAATGATTGCGCTTTCAATATAAAACGAAAATTCAGATAAAAGGTTTTTTATTTATAATAAAAGGTTCAATTCGAATGGTAAATAATTAAAGAAATAACATCATTAGAAACATAATCTTTATTTTGATCATTTTGTTCATGAGGTAATTTTGAATTTTTAAAAAGATAAATACCTGTATACAAGAATGGTAGAATAAGGTGAAATAGAGAAGCGCGTGAAGTAGGGAGTAGATTTTGAATGGAAACAAGAATAGAAGAGATTTATAGTTCATGTACAGGAATAGTAGAAGAGATTTGTATTAATGAATCCTCTTACGTATATGAATGGGAGAAATTAATGATGATCCGAAAAAATGACGGTGAGATTGAAAAAATCGCAGTAGGCATCAGTGGAAATATAAGATTAGTAAATGTAGAAGTTGGACAGAACATTGATGCGGACACATTATTAGTTAAGTTAGAAGATGATTTATTAATTACTGGTTGTGAATGATGAGAGATGTGTAGAAGTAACTGCACATCTCTTTTTTGTTCCATATATTACAAAAAAAACATTGTTTTTTCACAAATCTCACACAACCTTTTGATATTCTTTTCGTGGAGTAAACGGTTTTTAGGGAGGAATATTGATGAGGATAAAATATGTCGTACTTGTTATATGTTTATGTTTCGTATTTACAATAGTAGGGTGTGGAAAAAAGGAAACAGAAGTTGTTGCAGTTGATGAGAAAAACGATAAGTGTGATATTTGTCAAATAGGGGTAATGGATAATCAATTCACAACAGAAATTATTTTGGAGAGTGGAAAAGCATTAAAATTTGATGATATTGGCTGCATGTATAAATGGATGGAGATCAATTCAGGTGAAAAGACGAAAGAAAAATTTGTTCGAGATTATGATTCGAAAGATTGGGTTTCGTTAGAAGATGCTACTTACGTATATGATAAAACAATAACGACACCGATGGCTTATAATGTCATTTCATTTAAAAATAAAAAAGATGCAGAGAGTTTTGTATCTAACTATAAGGGGAAAGTTCTTTCGTATAAAGAGCTATCAGAGCATAAATGGGAAATGAATAAAGAGATGATGGGAAAACCGAAAACAGGGAATCACGGTGGGCATCATTAATAATAGAAAAAGACAACTATATAGTTGTCTTTTTCTATTATTACTCAGGTGCAAATATAGAAAAGGTGTAAAAATTTTAGAAGAACGGTTACAATGGAATATAGTAACCTAAAGCAATCATTTATGTACTTTTTAGAAATATATACAAATGCGGTAAAAACGTGCTAAACTAATTGCTTCATAATGTTAATGATGAGGCCATCAGGCGTATCATTCCAATAGGTTGAGAAACATAGTATAAGTTTAAGATAATCCGATTAAAGAAGGAATCTAAAGGGCTTATGGATAAATGTACTCAAGAAGAGTTATTGTATGTGATGGAGGAATGGTTAAGAAAACATTATCTTTCATAGGAGCTGTAGTTGTGAGAAAACAAAAAATTTTATTATGTATGTTATTAGGACTTTTAATGACGGTAGTGGCTTGCGATAAGCAAGAGGAGCCAGAATCAAAACCGGTTCATGTGAAAAACGAAAAGAAAAAAGAAAAGCATAAAGAACAGGAAGAATCTAAAGAAGAAAAAAGTATAAATTTAATGGACAAACAGTTGCTACTTTCTGCGACGCTTGGAGACACAGAAACAGCTATGAAGCTGATCCAAGATGGAGCGAATATCAATGTAGAAGGTGACAACGGAGAAACGCCTGTCCTTGCAGCGACGTATCAAAATCATGTAGAGACAGTTAAAGCATTAATTGAGGCGGGTGCTGATATTGAAATTCAAGACGAAAAACAAAGTAATCCATTTCTTTATGCAAGTAGAGAAGGATATACGGATATTGTAAAAGTATTAATTAATGCAGGAGTTAATACGAAGGAAACGACTAAGTCAGGTGGAACAGCACTTATTTCTGCATCTGAGCGTGGCCATGTAGAGGTTGTTAAAGAATTATTAGAGCATACAGATATTGATGTGAATTATAAGAATGAACGTGGTGGAACAGCTTTATTAGAAGTAATTGTATTAGGAAATGGTAGTGAAAGTCATAAGAAAGTAATTCAAATGCTTATTGACCACGGGGCAGATGTAAATATGGCCAATAAGGAAAATATTACGCCGCTGCAATATGCTGAAAAAAGAGGTTTTAAAGATATTGCGAATATGTTGAGGATAGCTGGAGCGAATGAAGTAGTACAGCCGCAACCACAACTGGCGGAATAACAAGCTGAAGAAATAAAAAGCACGAAATAATCCCATTTAGATAGACAGAATGAAGAAGTCATTTTAGTATGATGGATTCAGTAATGTGTATTTAAATGGGATTTTTGTTTTGAAAAATGGATGGATGCTATATCGAGAAGGCTACAAATAGTAATTAAGGAGGGTATAAATGCGATTTTCAGAACTTGAGTTAATAGCAATTCAGGCAGAAGTTTTATTTGTTCATAATCAAGTAGGAAGAATAAAGTGTGTAAATGAAAATGGAAATCTGAAAGCACCACGTTTTTTTCTTAGCAGAACTCGTGAAGGCAATATAACGAGGTATCATTATAAACTGCATGGTGAAATGATAAGTAAGATTGAGAAATTAATTCGAGAATGCTCAAATCACATTGAGATAGCAAAGATCATTAAAGTATTAAATGAAGAGAGAACGGTGGAGAATATTTGGGTGGGTCCTGCTTTCATGTTTCCTAATAATTTACATAAGCCAACTAGAACAATACAAATAACAGAGAAGAATAAAGAGCTTTTGCGAGAAAATTTTTCTAATCTAATAGAACAGATGGAATGGAGGCGACCTTATTTTGCAATTGTAAAAAATGAAAAGGTAGTTTCTATATGTTGCAGTGCCAGAAGTACGCCCGTAGCTGCTGAGGCAAGTGTGGAAACTTTAGTGGAGTTTCAAGGGAATGGATATGGTGCTGATGTCGTTACAGCCTGGGCACTATCAATACAAGAGGAAAAGCGCATTCCGCTTTATAGTACTTCTTGGGATAACTTTGCTTCGCAAGCAGTGGCGAGAAAACTAAAACTCATTAACTATGGAATGAATTTACATATTGATTGAATTTTAAACATTGTTGTGTTCTGTTGGGGTTTATTCGTATATCTAGATTATTGTAAAAGTAATATGGTGAATATTAACATTCGATTAACATCTAATTAACAATTTATCAAAACTGACTTAATAAATGCGTAATATAGTAAAGGTAACAAAATAACTAGGGTAGAGAACATTTGAGAACACCCGCTTACATATAACGTGCCGCTTTCTTAAGTGTGCTCTATTCCCTAGAGTTCAAATAAGGAGAAAGGTGTTCTATGTAAGTAGGTGTTTTTAGTTTGGATAAAAATAGAAAAGCTAGGTGGAATAAATGTTTAAAGAACCTTATATTGCGATGATAAAGGATTGGGAAGGGTACAAAACATACAAAAAATTACCGAAAACAGTTTTTCTTATGACTGGTTCAATGCTGGAGTTACCAGAGCGTGTATATGAACTACAGAAACATGGACACGATGTATTTCTTCATTGTGATTTTATACAAGGCTTAAATACGAACACAGAGGAAGCACTTTTATATATTCAAGATGTTATCGGAGCACAAGGTATTATTTCGACAAAGGGATCGACAATTCGAAATGCCAATAAAATTGGATTGAAAACGATTCAACGCATTTTTATTGTTGATACTTTATCTCTTACAAAATCAATTGAAAATTGTAAAACGACTAAACCGAATGCAGTAGAGATTATGCCTGGCATTATGCCTTCTATTATTAAACAGCTAGCGGAGGAAATAAAATTCCCTATTATTGCAGGTGGGCTGATTCAAACGCGAGAGGATGCAGAAATCGCAATTCGTGCAGGAGCAAGTGCAATTTCAACGAGTCATTATGAAGTGTGGATACAAGAAGAAAAAAGGAGTGCAACCTTGTGATTGAATTGAAAAATGTTTCAAAGGTATATAAAAATGCGGAAGAGACAGCAGTTAAAGACGTATCAGTTCATATTAAAAGAGGAGAATTTTTTGTTTTAGTTGGACCTTCGGGATGTGGAAAAAGTACATTATTACGAATGCTGGCTGGTTTAGAAGAAATTTCTTCGGGAGATTTAATTATTAATGAACATGTTGCAAATGATTTAGAGCCAAAAGATCGTAATCTATCAATGGTATTTCAAAATTATGCGCTATACCCACATTTATCTGTAGAAGAAAATATTTTATTTGGACTTAAGGTAAGAAAAGTACAGAAAGAAGAACGACAAAAACGATTGATGGAAGCTGTTGAGATGGTAGGGTTGAAGGAATATGTCAAAATGAAGCCTGGGCAACTATCAGGTGGACAAAGACAGCGTGTTGCACTTGCTAGGGCCATCGTCAGTCAAGCACCGATTTGTTTAATGGATGAACCACTTTCGAATTTAGATGCGAAATTACGTGCACAGATGAGGATTGAAATTAGAGAAATTCAGCAACGATTAGGAATTACGATGATTTACGTTACTCACGATCAAATAGAAGCAATGACTATGGGAGATCGTATTATGGTTTTAAATAAAGGAAGTATACAACAAGTTGGAACACCGCTTGATATATATAACGAACCAGCAAACGAATTTGTTGCAAGTTTTATAGGTTCTCCTTCTATGAATATAAATGATGGGGAAGTGGATAAAGAAAAAGGCATATTACATATAGGGCAATTGCAAATTCCATTATCTATTGGACAGTTAAAGCAATTACCAGAAGGAATAATTCGAATCGGCATGCGTCCTGAGCATATTGCATTGTCTGAGGAAGGACAAGAAGTTACGCTGCAATCTGTAGAAGTATTAGGGAATGAATCTATATTAAACTTTGCGGTAAATGGAACAACTTGGAGTGCGAAAGTCATCGGACAGTTACTCCTGAACAAAGGTGACAAAGTAAAATTATTATTCTCGCAAGAAAAACTATGCTTCTTTCACCAAAATACGAATGAACGATTAAAAGTGGTGGCTGAAGAAGAGTTGAAAGTGGTGGCGAAATAATGATTGAAGTAGGTAAGTTACCAGTTCAAACAACAGTGTCAAAAAAGAAGAGTTTATGGGGCAGAACGAAAGATTTAAGAATAGGATTATTGTTTTTGGCGCCATCTATTTTGTTATTTTCAATTTTTCTTTTCTATCCATTGTTTAGGACGATCTACTATAGCTTTTATTTAACAGATATACACGGAGAAGCTAATCTTTTCGTTGGCTTAGAAAATTATCAATATTTATTTTCGGATCCTGCTTTCTATAAAAGTATAAAGTCAACTTTATTATTTGTTTTATATACAGTGCCTACTAGTATTGTATTCGCCTTATTTCTTGCATTAATTGCAAATGAAAAAGTAAGAGGGATCGGGTTATTCCGAGTACTGTTTTCTTCAACGATGGGAATATCAGTAGCTGCTAGTGCAGTGATTTGGCTATTTTTATTTCATCCAAGTGTAGGGTTATTTAATAATATATTAGCCTCTATGAATCTTCCGGCAATCGCATGGTTAACGAGTCCGGACTGGGCACTGTTTTCTGTATCGGTTACAACGGTTTGGGTGAATACAGGATTTGCATTTTTAGTTATATTAGGTGGTTTACAAAATATTGATACGTCTTTATATGAGAGTGCATCTATAGATGGTGCTAGTTATTTACATAAGCTTCGCCGCGTCACATTACCGATGCTATCACCAACTTTATTTTTTATCGTGACAGTAACGTTAATTAGTGCATTCCAAAGCTTTGGACAAATTGATATTTTAACGCACGGTGGACCGAATGATGCAACGAATTTAATTGTGTACTCGATTTATAAAGAGGCATTTGTAAATCATCAATTTGGAACAGCAAGTGCACAAGCGATGGTATTATTTATTTTCATTTTTATTGCTACATTGATTCAATTTAAGTTTGCTGAGAGAAAGGTGCATTATAAATGATCGTTAAACAGTGGAAACAAAATTTCCTATTATACATGCTGCTCATTATTAGTGCAGTAATGGTGTTTTTTCCTGTACTGTATGCGTTTTTAATAAGCTTTATGACACCAGACGATATTCAAATGAGAAGGTTATTTCCAACTCAATTTACTTTTGATAATTTCATTAATATTTTTCAAAAAGTACCTCTTTTTACATACTTATATAACAGTTTAATTGTATCGACAGTTGTTATGCTTGGACAACTTATCGTATCCAGTTTAGCAGCTTATGCTTTTGTTTTTCTTCAGTTTAAAGGTAGAAACTTAATTTTCTTTTTGTTTATTTCAACAATGCTTATTCCGTGGGAAGCAACGATGGTACCGAACTTTTTAACGATTCAAAACTTCGGATGGATTAATAGTTTTGCTGGGATGACGGTGCCGTTTTTTGCAACAGCTTTCGGTATTTTCTTACTACGTCAACATTTTATGACACTTCCGAATGAACTGAAAGAAGCTGCTTTTATTGAAGGGATTGGAAATGTAAGGTTTTTATTCAGTGTTGTAATTCCGTATTGTAAAACGAGTTTTATTACGCTTGGAGTATATAGCTTTTTAACAACGTGGAATATGTATTTGTGGCCGCTCTTAGTAACCACTGATGAAAAAGTAAGAACGGTTCAAATTGGTGTAAAGCAGCTTCAATCTCAAGAAGTTGCAACTGATTGGGGCAGTGTAATGGCCGGTGTTACGGTTATCGTCATTCCAACGTTGATTTTACTATTTTTAGGGCAAAAGCAATTACAAAAAGGATTAACAAAAGGTGCAATTAAATAAGCATACATAGGAAAAGGTGGGATTGAGATGAGTTTATTGAAAAAAAGTGCTGCTCTTTTAATGGCAGCCACAATGGCATTAACCGGCGCAGCTTGTTCAAATAGTAAAACAGAGGGGAAACCTGAAGCACAGGCAAAGGTAGCTCCAGTTGAAAAGAATGGTGATAAAACTGTAATTCGTTTCTGGCATGCAATGGGTGGAAAAACACAAGGTGTACTAGATGGGCTTGTTGCAGACTATAATAAGTCGCAGAATAAATACGAGATAAAGGCAGAGTTCCAAGGAACATACGAAGAGTCTTTAACGAAATTTAAAACGATGTCTGCAACGAAAGAAGCGCCAGCTCTTGTTCAATCGAGTGAAATTACAACGAAGTATATGATTGATAGCAAAAAGATTACGCCTATCGATAGCTGGATTAAAAAAGATAAGTACGATACATCAAAATTAGAAAAAGCAATTACGAACTATTATTCAGTTGATGAAAAAATGTATTCTATGCCGTTTAATTCATCTACACCAGTATTAATTTATAATAAGGATGCTTTCGCGAAGGCTGGATTAGATCCAGAGAAAGCTCCGCAAACATATGATGAGTTAAAAGAAGCGGCGAAAAAGTTAACGATTAAAGAAGGCGGAAATGTAAAGCAGTATGGATTTTCAATGCTGAATTATGGTTGGTTCTTTGAAGAGTTGTTAGCGACACAAGGTGCTTTATATGTAGACAACGAAAACGGCCGTAAAGATGCTGCAAAGAAAGCGGTATTTAACGGAAAAGAAGGTCAAAAAGTATTTGGGATGTTAGATGAATTAAATAAAGCTGGTGCACTTGGAAAGTATGGAGCAAGTTGGGATGATATTCGTGCTGCGTTCCAGTCTGGACAAGTTGCTATGTATTTAGATTCTTCAGCTGGTGTTCGTGATTTAATTGATGCATCTAAGTTTAATGTAGGCGTTTCGTATATTCCGTATCCAGAAGATTCGAAACAAAATGGTGTTGTTATTGGCGGTGCTTCATTATGGATGACGAATATGGTTTCAGAAGAAACGCAGCAAGGTGCTTGGGACTTTATGAAATATTTAACGAAGCCAGATGTACAAGCAAAATGGCATACTGCAACAGGATATTTCTCAATTAATCCAGATGCATATAATGAGCCGTTAGTAAAAGAGCAGTATGAAAAGTATCCGCAGTTAAAAGTAACGGTAGAGCAATTACAAGCAACGAAGCAATCTCCAGCAACTCAAGGTGCATTAATTAGTGTATTCCCAGAATCAAGAGATGCAGTCGTAAAAGCATTAGAAGCAATGTATGACGGGAAAAATAGTAAAGAAGCGTTAGATGAAGCTGCAAAAACAACAGATAGAGCAATTAGTATTTCAGCTCGTACGAGTCAAAAATAAGAGAAAGCCGCATCCTTTTTCAGGATGCGGCTTTCTCTATTGGGAGATAAGGGATCAAAGAAATGATGAAGTCTTATCTCTTTTATATGAGTAAAGGGTCTAGAAAGAATATTGTCCTTTTCATTATTTGTTTAACTCCATTGCAACTTGTTTACCATTTACGAAAACCTCTGCCACTGCTACTACAACTTCCATCACTTTTTTCATATCTCATCTCTCCTTGTTTTTTGTTTCATTTCTTACTTTTAGTATAAAGAAATATAGTAATTGCAACTATCGAATTGGATGACAAGAGACTTACAGTGTTGTAAGGATAATAGTTTTATTTGTAATAAATGCTATTTCGAATTATGATTCAGAAATTTCTGTCGTTTTAATCTATAATTAGAAAGAGAATGGTTTAGAAAGAAGGGGAAGAAATGAAGAGAATACTTGTTATTAGTGATATTCATGGAGAAATAGAAAAGTTCGAACAGTTATTGGAAGAAGCTCAATACGATGCAGGACAGGATCAATTGATTTTATTAGGGGATTATATAGATCGTGGTCCAAATGCGCGTGCAGTAATTGAAAAGGTAAAAGAGTTAAAAGAAGCGGGAGCCCTCGTTCTAAAGGGCAATCATGAAGATATGATGATCAAGGCGTTAACGACTGATAAGGAACGTTCATGGAACCATTGGGTAAAAAGGAATGGTGGAGATAAAACGTTATATAGCTATGGATTTGTAGAAGAAGACATTGCGGTTAATGAGGAAAACTTCCAAAAACCGATTTTACAATCTCATATATTAGAGGAACATGTAACGTTTATTCAAGAATTAGATCATTACATTGAAACAGAAGAGTATATCTTTGTACATGCTGGTGTTGAGCCGATGAACCGAGTTTCTGAATCTGAACCATATACATTAATGTGGATCCGTAATGAATTTCATAATGGATATAGCGGCGAAAAGGTTGTTGTATTTGGCCATACGGAAACAAAAATGCTTCATGGTAGTGAGAATTGCGGAGTGTATTTTGGTAGTAATCGTATTATTGGAATTGATGGTGGGGCTGTGTATGGTGGTCAGTTAAATTGTTTGGAGTTGCCAAGTAAAAAGGTATATGTAGTAAAAAATTGAAAGAGATAAGAGGAATCTTATTTCTTTCAATTTTTTATTAAGCAAAATTTAAGAAAGAGCCTTTATAATAAAGGTTCAAAATTTTATATCGAGCAAAACTTTAGAAGGAAATAGTTGAAAATGAAATTACATAATATGATTACATTATTTCGTTATGAAGAGAAGAGATGCAATAATAAAGAAAGTTGAAATAGATTGTGGAAGGTGAGAATATGCGCTTACTTGTAGTAGAAGATAATGCCTCGTTATTAGAGTCTATCGTACAAATTTTACGTGATGAATTTGAAGTGGATACGGCAATGAATGGGGAAGACGGCTTGTTTTTGGCGCTGCAAAACATTTATGATGCAATTTTGCTTGATGTGATGATGCCAGAAATGGACGGATTTGAAGTGATTCAAAAAATACGTGATGAAAAGATTGAAACGCCAGTCCTGTTTTTGACAGCGAGGGATTCTTTAGAAGATCGAGTGAAAGGATTGGACTTTGGTGGAGATGATTATATTGTTAAACCGTTTCAGGCCCCTGAATTAAAAGCGAGAATTCGTGCATTACTACGCAGAAGTGGTAGTTTAACAACACAGCAGACCATTCGCTATAAAGGGATTGAATTGTTCGGAAAAGATAAAGACATTCAAGTAGATGGACAAGGTATTAAGCTGACATTAAAACAATATGAGCTACTAGAGTATCTCATTCAAAATAGCGGGAAGATTTTAATGCGTGAACAAATTTTTGATCGTGTTTGGGGATTTGATTCTGATACGACAGTAGCAATTGTAGAAGTGTATGTACATCATTTACGTAAAAAATTAGAACCATTCGGTTATCAGAAAGATATTCAAACCGTTCGTGGTATTGGATATATATTAAAAGAACAATGAGAAAGGGAAGCATGTTTCAAAAGACACGTATTCGTCTAACTATATTGAATTCGTTAGTATTTATCCTATTAATAGGTGTATTAGGTAGTATTATTTATTCGTACACATACAAGCGTACTTATAATGAAGTGGATCAATCTATAAAAATGATAACTCAGTATAGAGAAAAATTTGATGTTAAAATGCCACCACCAAGAAAACGTATAGAGAATATCAAAATTCGAGACCCACGGATAACTATAATAACTTGGAATGGAAAAATAGTGGAGATAGAAGGCGATAACCATAAATTTCGCTCTAACTTTGAAGGGGATTTGGAAAAGTTTTCTCCAAAAAAGGTAGGGGATTTGCAAGATATTGAAGTGCAAGGACGATATTTTAGAATGTTTGCGTTTCAAGAAGATGGAAAAATAGTTCAAATTGTACGTGATACAACAGCTGAAGAAGAAATGCTAAATACTTTATTTTTAATTCTCATAATAGGTTGTAGCATAGGCAGTCTATGTGCAATAGGTATCGGTTTTTTCCTAGCTGGCAGGGCACTGATACCTATTCAAAATTCATGGGAGAAACAGCAGCAATTCGTTTCCGATGCATCACATGAATTAAGAACACCGCTTGCAGTTATTCAATCAAAAACGGATGTATTATTCCAGTCCCCATCCGCTACGATAGAAGAAAAAGCCGTGGATATCTCTACAATTTCAAAAGAATGTAGGCGGCTATCGAAACTCGTTAGCAATTTATTGTTGTTAGCACGTTCGGATTCTAATCAAATTGAGATGGATAAGAAAACATTTGAACTGGATAAGTTGTTAGAAGAAATTATAAATCCATATAAAGAAATTGCCTCTTATCAAGAAAAAGCGATGATATTAAAAGTAGAACATGATATAACGTTTATGGGTGATAGAGAGAGAATCCATCAAATGATGGTCATATTGTTAGATAATGCGATGAAGTATACGAATGAAGATGGGCATATTCAAATTGATTGCACACAAACGAGTAATTCAATTCGTATACGGGTGAAAGATAATGGGATAGGAGTTAAAGAAGAAGATATTCCAAATTTATTTGATCGTTTTTATCAAGGAGACAAAGCAAGAAGTATGTCAGAAGGAGCTGGGTTAGGTCTTTCAATCGCTAATTGGATTGTAGAAAAGCATTATGGAAAAATATCGGTAGAGAGCAAATGGGGAGAAGGAACTTGTTTTGAAGTGATTTTCCCAAAAAATCAAAGATTATAAGTGAGAAGACGACCTTGTTTTTACAAGGTCGTCTTTTTTAAGGGAAAGTTAAGGAATAACTTGTAGCATGTATTACATAATGGAAACTTGTGATGGAAAGAAAAGATGTAAGTTTTTTTGAATGAACTGGATAAATCATAAGGTTATTTCTAACAGAGATGAAGTTTATGTATAGTATAAAAAAAAATTATGGGAAAGCTGGAAAAAGAAAGCGTGAGAGGGAGGAAGAAGTCTTGAAAAAGAAAATGATGATGGTATTCACTATTGGAGTAATGAGTTTAAGTATATTAGGGGGTGCCTCCCCTTCTGGAATGACAAAAGGAAAGACAGATTACACGCAGCGTAGTAAAGAACAATTAAATGATGGGAAAATACATGCAATGCATACGGAAGAAAAAGCGGAAAAGTTAGGCATTGAAACGGATGGGAAAGAACAAATTACGTTAGAAAAAGAAATTCATGAGACGGAAGTAGGAAGAGAAGCTAATCAATTAGGTATCTCGGCAGAAGGGAAAGATGTTGGAATTCTTTCAGAAGAAATTTATGAAACAAAAGTGAGGAAAGAAGCGTTGAAACTAGGAATATCTATAGAGAATACGTCGATTGTAAGTTTAATTGATCAAATTAATAAGATTAAAATTAATAATGAAGCAGAAAAGCTTGGTGTTTCAACTGAAGGAAAAGAAATAGAAGAGATTGAGGAAGAAATCTACGGAACGAAAGTTAGAGAAGAAGCAGAAAAGCTAGGTATTGCTCAACAAGGAAAAGAGATGGAAGGGTTAGCACAAGAAGTGTACGAACAAAAAGTACAGGAAGAAGCAAAAAAATATCATATTGATTTATATGGCAAAGATATATATCAAGTATTAAGAGAAATAAATGAGCAAAAGGTAATAGAAATAGCAGATGAGCTAGGTATGGATAGAACGAATTTGAAGATTCAAGATTTAGCGGAGAAGATAAATCTTGAACAACCTGAAAAGGGAAAAGAGCTTAAGTTTGTTCCTATGGTTCAAACAGATGCTGATGCGTTTTATTCGTATTTAACGAATTAAAAAGGGCGTGAGAATGATACGAAAATGGAAGTGGTATATATGTATGGCCTTACTATGTATAGGGGTATGGGGTGCATATACAAATGGAATTACAAAGTATGTGGAGAAAGTAAAGGGGGTACTATTTTCAAGTGTACAAAGTCAAAAACGAATAGAGTTTAGTAATAACGATGAAAAAGTCATGTTATCAAATGTGCCTTTAATTCAGCAATTACCAGAGTTAGATAGAGGCTGCGAAGTAACAAGTTTAGCGATGATGTTACAATACGCAGGTGTTTCTGTAGATAAGATGAAATTAGCAAATGAAATAAAAAAAGTTAATTTTATGGAAGATGGTGTACGTGGGAATCCGAATGAAGGATTTGTAGGGAATATTTATACCTTTTCTGAATCCGGATACGGTGTATATCACGGACCACTTTTTCAGTTAGCAAAAAAATATTTACCGAATAAAGCTGTGGACTTAACAGGGAAGAGTATAGAAGAAATTTATAAGAGTGTAAAAGCAGGGCACCCGGTAGTCATGATTACGAATGCAACATATGCTTCTTTAGATGAAGATGAATTTACTACATGGGAAACAAATAGTGGGGATGTTTCTATTACGTATAATGAACATTGTGTTGTACTTGTTGGGTACGATAAGGAATCTGTATATATTCGAGATCCCCTCGATGATAGCTTAGATGTAAAAGTGCCAAGAGGAAAATTTGAACAGGCATGGGTGCAGATGGGGAGTCAGGCAATTAGCTATGTAAATAACTCCAAATAAATTAGGAAGAAGAGCATGAACTATATAACTATAAGGTGAAGGATAAAGATTTAAGGAATTGTAAGAGAAGCTGTTAAAAAACAAGAGAACTTTAGCTTATTATATATGCTAAAGTTCTCTTGTTTTTTAGGATTAAAATGTTAAGGAGAAATAGATATGTAAAATTTAATATTTTATAAAGTTCTCTTGTTTTTTAGGATTAAAATGTTTAGGAGAAGTGGATATGTAAAAATGCATAATTGACGAAAAAATTACATGTTATCATTATATATTGTTTTATACATGTTGATTGTATAAAATTACACAAGTGTTCTATTACATAAAGGAGGCTTATTATGCAAAATATATTTAACTGGGTTAAAAGTATGAGTATCAAGAAAAAATTAATCATTTCATTTTTTATTATTTTAACTATACCAGGACTTATTATCGGTGGTGTTTCATATCAAACTGCCAAAACAAATTTTGAACATCAAATGACCGATAAAGCAAAGGAGAATATTTCAGTTTTAAATACTGTTATTTCTCAAAATATAGAAGAGAAATTTGTTGATGCGACGTACTTTGCAGAAATCTTAACAGAGGATACATATCCAAATGGACAAGAAGAAATAGTAAGAACGAAGTTAGCACAATATATAAAGCTTCATCCAGAAGTAGAAGGTATTTATATTGGAACGCAGACGGGGAAGTTTATAAGAGAACCATTTATTCAAATGTCTGATGGCTATAATCCAACAGATAGATCGTGGTATAAAGAAGCGCATGAAAATAAAGGAAAGGTAATTGTTACTGCACCGTATCAATCAGCATCTACAAAAAATATGGTAGTGACAATTGCTAAGGAAGTAAAAGATGGTAAAGGTGTTATAGGCATTAACTTGAATTTGGATAACATCCTAAAGGTTTCAAAAATGATTAACATTGGTGAAAAAGGCTATGCAGTTATTTTAGATCAAAATAAGCAAATTGTTAGTCATCCGTCTAGAAAGCCAGGTTCAAAGGTTACTGATACTTGGATTAAACCAATTTATGAAGACAAACAAGGAAATGTATCTTATACAGAACAAGATGATAAAAAGAATTTAATCTTTACAACAAATGAGAAAACAGGATGGAAAATAGTTGGAGTTATGTTTGACGAAGAAATTATGCAAGCTGCCAGTCCAGTGTTTTATAAGACTTTGATTGTCATAGCTATCGCTATTGCATTTGGTAGTGTATTAATTTATTTCATTACAAATTCTATTACAAGGCCATTACGACAAATAGCTGAATCGGCACATAAAATTAGTAAGGGAGATTTAACAGAAAAAATTACAATCCATTCCAAGGATGATATAGGGAAACTAGGGAATGCATTTAATGAAATGTCTACGTCTTTACAAGATGTGATCACCCAAATTAGCTTTTCAGCAGAACATGTTGCAGCATCGGCAGAAGAGTTAACAGCGAGCGTACAGCAAGCGAATGATGCGACAGATCAAATTACAATTGCAATGGAACAAGTATCAGGTGGGGCTGAATCACAAAGCCAAGGTGTTGAAGAAGGCGCGGCTACATTACAACAAGTAAATACAGCAATTCAAGATGTAACTGGAAGCGCAGAGTCAATTTCTATTTCCTCATTACATGCGCGAGAAAGAGCTGAAGAGGGAGAAGATTTAGTTGAACAAACCGCAAAACAAATGCAGTCTATTTCTAGGTCGGTATCCCAGTCAGATGCTATTATTAAACTTCTTGATGAGAAATCAAAGCAGGTAGGAGCTATTTCTGAAGCAATTCAAAACATTGCTACTCAAACGAACTTATTAGCTTTAAATGCAGCTATTGAAGCGGCAAGAGCAGGGGAACAGGGCCGAGGCTTTGCTATTGTAGCAGATGAAGTAAGAAAGTTAGCAGAGCAATCAGGAGAGTCATCCGGAGAAATCGCGAATTTAATTACGGAAATTAAGGCTGATATTGAACATACTGTTAAGGCAATGGATAATGTGAGTGGGGAAGTTCAACAAGGCTTAGATGTTGTAACAAAAACGAAAGTAAGTTTTACAGAAATTTTAAGTTCTACTACTCATATTGTTTCTCAAGTTAATCAAATGGTAGAAACAACGAAGAGTATAGCTGGAGATGCAAACGAAGTAACAAATGCTATTGATGAAATTGCAGCGGCGGCAGAAGAAAATACAGCTAGTATGCAAAGTGTTGCAGCTTCAACAGAAGAACAAGTAAATTCGATGGAAGAAATTAGTTCGGCTTCGCAAAACTTAGCTGAGATGGCCGAAGAACTACAAGCAATGACTAGTAAATTTAAAGTATAATAACAGCAAATAAGTAAGGTGAAAATAATATTACCTTGCTTATTTTTATATTCAGTAATTAGGGGAGTCATTAACGGGATGAAAAAAAGAAAAAGACTATGGAATTTATGGAAAACGATTACATTGTTAGTTTGTACGGTTGTAATTTTTTCTTTACTTGTTACAGATATATTAATTAGTCATAATGTAGAGCGGACAACGGAGGATAGCCAGGCAGAGAAAGCGAAAACAATTGCACATATTGTGGCGAATGATTCAGTAGTAATCGATGGTTTAATTGGGAAAGCAGATACATCCGCCATCCAAACGTATACAAATAGGATATTAAAAAATACAGGTGTTCAATTTATTGTCGTTATGGACATGGATGGGATAAGAAAGTCTCACCCAAATCCTCAAAAAATAGGTCTTCATTTCGTTGGAGGGGATGAAGGAACGGTATTGAAGGGAAAGGAACACGTATCTTTAGCAGAAGGAACTTTAGGGATTTCAATGCGAGTATTCGTTCCTGTTTTTGCTGACACAGGTGAACAGCTTGGTGCGGTTGCTGTTGGTATTTCAGCAGATAATGTAAAAGAAAGAGTTAAGGAAAGTAGACATATTATTTATATTGGTGTCGGAGTTGGATTGTTAATTGGCATTATAGGAGCGATATTGCTAGCTAGACATATAAAGAAGAGTCTGTTTGGTCTGGAACCGCACAGGATAGCGAAAATTCTTGAAGAAAGAAATACGATGTTACAATCGGTCAAAGAAGGTATTATTGCTGTAGATAAAGAAGCGAAAGTAACGTTAATTAATAATGAAGCAAAACGGCTATTTAAGAAAAGTGGACTTGAAGAAGACTTTATTGGTAAAGATGTTGAATTGTATATGCCGAATTCACGTATAAAAGAAGTGTTGCAAACAGGAGAGGTACAATTAAACGAAGAACAAAAAATTTATGGGATTACGATTGTTACGAATCGTGTTCCTTTATATGTAAAAGGAGAAATAGTTGGTGCGATTGCAACATTTCGTGATAAAACAGAAATCAGAAAATTGGCAGAAGAATTAACTGGTATTAGGCTATATGCGGAAGCATTACGGGCACAATCTCATGAATTTATGAATAAAATGCATGTCGTATTAGGGCTAACACATATGAAACAGTATGAAGAATTGCAGAAATATGTAAGTAGTATGGTATCAGAGCATCAATATGAAATAGGGGGGATTATGAAAAAAATTCAAAGCCCAGTATTTGCTGGTTTTTTATTAGGTAAACTTAGCTATGCTAGAGAGAAAAATATAAAGTTAATTATAAGTGAAGGCTCTTATTTACCAGAAATATATGATGAAAGTATGATTCATGAACTTATTACGATTGTCGGAAACTTAATTGATAATGCGTTAGATGCGGTAGCGAATTGTAAAAAGAAGCAAGTTGAAGTTGGTATACAGTATGGGGACACAGACACATTAACTATTACAGTACAAGATGCGGGGAAAGGTATACAAGAAGAGGAGATGGATGCATTATTTACAAAAGGTTATTCCACAAAGGGAGATAATCGCGGTTATGGTTTGTATCTTGTAAAAGAAAGTATACAGCGAATAAATGGGGAAATTCATATTCATTCATTGGTAGGAGAAGGAACAACGATAACAATTGAAATACCTAATAGTAGGGATGAGAGGTAAAGATGATTAAAGTTTTAATTGTAGAAGATGATCCGATGGTGGCAATGTTAAATACACATTATTTAGAGCAAGTGGGAGGATTTGAACTTGTTCATGCAGTTAACTCAGTTAAAGAAGCGATAGAAGGATTAGAGAAGTCACGGGTAGACTTCATATTACTTGATATTTTTATGCCTGAGGAGACTGGATTTGAGCTGTTAATGTATATTCGAAATCAAGAAAAAGAAATTGATATTATGATGATTTCAGCTGTACATGATATGGGAAGTATCAAAAAAGCATTACAATACGGGGTTGTAGATTATTTAATTAAACCCTTTACATTTGAACGATTTAAAGAGGCGTTAACTGTATATCGAGAAAAATTTACTTTCATGAAAGAACAACAAAAAATTAGTCAATCGGAATTAGATTCATTAATTTTGCAAAAAGAAAGAAGAGAGCCAACTGTCACTAAAGAGCTTCCGAAAGGATTAACAAAGCAAACATTGCAACTCATTTGGCAGAAAATCGCATCGCTTAATGGACAAGCATTTACAACTGATGAAATGGCGCAATTAGTAGGGGTTTCGAGAGTTTCTATTCGAAAGTATGTAATGTTTTTGACTGAAATCGGAGTATTAGAGAATGAAATGGTGTATCAAAATGTGGGAAGACCGGTGAGTAAATTAAGGTGTATTGACCGGAATAAAATAGACTTTTACGTATAAGCGACTTATTATAGGTCGCTTATACTTTTTTTAATTACAAAACCAATTACAAAACTTACAAAAACTATTTTTACTATTGAAAGCGTTTTAATATTGTTATTAAGAAAACAAGGGGGTGCCATATGGGAATTCAAAAGAATGTGGAAGCGGTATCATTTTCTGAAGGCAATGAATTGAAAAGTGAATCTTTCGCTTCTAAAATTATGAACGTTAAAATCGGTGTTATACCTTTACCGTTATACGTAGTATTGGCTGCTATTATTTATGGAGCATCTGTATATAATAAATTACCAGCAGATATGATTGGTGGTTTTGCAGTTATTATGATCATGGGTATTTTCTTAGGTGATATTGGAATGAGAATTCCGATATTAAAAAATATCGGTGGTCCAGCAATTCTCTCATTATTTATTCCATCGTTACTTGTATTTTTTAACTGGATGAATCCAGCTTCAATGGAAGCTGCGACTATGTTAATGAAAAAATCGAACTTTTTATATTTATATATTTCTTGTTTAGTAGTTGGAAGTATTTTAGGAATGAACCGTAAAGTGTTAGTGCAGGGTTTCGTTCGTATGTTTATTCCTTTAGTAGTAGGGACGTTAGCTTCTGTAGCAGTGGGCTTATTAGTCGGTTCACTATTTGGATTTGAAATGAAGCAGACATTCTTCTTTATCATCGTACCAATTGTGAGTGGTGGTATCGGGGAAGGGATTTTACCATTGTCGCTAGCTTATAGTGATATTTTAAATGAATCATCAGCAACATTTGTATCACAGCTTATTCCGGCAGCTATTATTGGGAATATGTTTGCAATCGTGAGTGCAGGGTATATGAAGCGTTTAGGTGAGAAGAAACCGGAGCTTAGTGGTAACGGTGTATTAGTGAAAACAGACAATCAAGCAGATTTATTAAAAGAACAAAATACAGAGAAGCCAATTGACTTCTCATTAATGGGAGCAGGTTTATTAATTGCATGTACGTTCTTCATCTTCGGAGGATTTGCTTCTAAGTTCATCGGTATTCCTGGGGCAATCATTATGATTTTCTCAGCAGCACTTGTGAAATACTTTAAATTAATGCCAGCAAAAATGGAGCAAGGAGCATTCCATTTATATAAATTTATTTCAAAGAATTTAACTTGGCCGTTAATGGTCGGGTTAGGATTGCTATATATTCCGTTAAAAGACGTAGCAGCAGTTCTTTCGGTAGGATATGTTGTTGTGTGCGCATCGGTTGTTCTTACAATGGTAGCGTCAGGTTTTCTTGTAGGGAAAGTGATGAAAATGTATCCAGTTGAATCAGCGATTGTAACTGGATGTCATAGTGGCTTAGGTGGAACTGGAGATGTTGCTATTTTATCAGCTTCAAATCGTATGGAATTAATGCCGTTCGCACAAATTTCAACGCGTTTAGGTGGGGCTGCAATGGTCGTAACAGCGACAATTTTATTAAAAATGTTTTCATGATCAAACAAGCTAGCTATATTCATATAGCTAGCTTGTCAAATTAAGGGGAGATTATAAGTATGTTAGAAAATCAAATTAATGAAAGATCATTGTTATTGCATAAAGAGTTAGTAGGGAAAATTGAGATTACAAGTAAAGTAGAAGTGAATACAGCGGATGATTTAAGTTTGACTTATACACCAGGTGTAGCGGAGTCTTGCAAAGCAATTGCGGCAGATGAGGAAACAGCTTATGACTATACAGCACGAGGGAATATGGTTGCAGTTGTTTCAGATGGAACTGCAGTACTTGGTTTAGGGAATATTGGACCGAAAGCGGCTATGCCTGTTATGGAAGGGAAAAGTATTTTATTTAAGAAGTTTGCGAATGTAGATGCTTTCCCGCTATGTTTAGGTACGACTGATGTGGATGAAATCGTTACCCTTGTGAAAAATTTAGAACCTACATTTGCAGGTATTAATTTAGAAGATATTGCAGCGCCACGTTGCTTTGAAATTGAAAAACGATTAAAAGAAGAAACGAATATTCCTGTATTTCATGATGATCAGCATGGGACGGCTATTGTCGTTTTAGCAGCTGTTATTAATGCATTAAAAGTTGTAAGTAAACAAATGGATGATGTGAAAATTGTTATTAACGGTGCGGGTTCGGCAGGAATTGCAATTGGGAAATTATTATTAAAAGCTGGCGCAAAACATATTACGTTAGTTAGCTTAGAAGGTATTGTTTGTGAAGGTGAAACATGGATGAACGAAGCACAAATCGAAGTTTCAAAGAAGACAAATCGTGAATATGTGCGTGGAACATTAAAAGAAGCGATTCATCAGGCTGATATTTTCATTGGCGTATCTGCTCCTAACGTATTAACGAAAGAACTTGTACAGACGATGAATGAGAAAGCGATTGTGTTTGCAATGGCGAATCCAATTCCAGAAATATTCCCAGAAGATGCATTAGAAGCTGGAGCTGCTGTAGTTGGAACTGGTCGTTCTGATTATTCAAATCAAGTAAATAATGTATTAGCGTTCCCTGGTATATTCCGTGGTGCATTAGACGTACGCGCGACTGATATTACAGAAGAGATGAAATTAGCAGCAGCATATGGGATCGCTAACATAATTACGGACGAAGAGCGTAATGCGAATTATGTAATTCCCAATCCATTAGATAAAAGAGTTGTTCCAAGTGTTGCAGAAGTAGTAGCGAAAGCAGCCATTGATTCAGGTGTGGCACAGATTACGAAAATGCCAAGTTATAAATAGTCAAAAGCAGCGCCTTAAAAAGGCACTGCTTTTTTTGAGATAAGAAATCAAAATAATGAAGAAGTGTAAATTTATTCAAGCCCCGTTCATTATTTATTTAACTCCATTGCAACTTGTTTACCATTTATTAAAACCTCAGTTACTGCTACGATCACTTCTATCATTTTTTTCATCTCTCATCTCTCCTCGCGTCATTTCTTACTTTAAGTATAAGAGAAGAGAGATAATCCACCTATCGAAGTACGTGACGTAGAAATTACATTGTTGTAAGGAAGTGTTTCAGTTTTGTCACTTTATTCGGCATTGATTACAAATTGATCATAATATCTTTCATTCACATATATGTTTAATACCCATAATCCAGATGAAGGTAGTGACATTACGAGAGGGAGTTCCTTTACGGTTGTACCGACTGTATTTGAAGTAGTCCAAGTTTGTTTGGAGGTTTCTTTTTGAAAGAGTACTGGTGTTGGAGTTGTAGTTCCTTGTTTTAACGCGATAATAGATAGTTTTCCAGTTGGCATTTCAGGATCCAGGAAGAACCACATTATTTCATTTTGCTCATTTGCGATAATAGAGCTATCAGCCATTGCAATTTTTCTTTCAATGCCTTTTAACGGTATTTTTCCTTCTACGAATGATGGTGCTTCTTCCCAATTTACATCTTTTAAGACACTAAGGTGAAAAAAGGAAGGTACGTTAATTTGAGAGGATGACGTTTCTATTACTTCTTTTTTAGGTACATTTGAATCGGGTTGCGATTGCGCGCAGCCAGTAATGAGGAAGGAGAAAAGTAGCATAGTTCCGATTTTTTTCATGGTGCCACACTCCTAATTTTTATTGTTAGTGTAATTGTATTTGCTAGAAGACGAGACAATTCCTTTAAATCATAAAAAGAGGTCGTAAGTTTTGTACGACCTCTTTTGACATTTTCTATCCCAATTGGTGAGGGCTAATAATCAGTGGGGGATGGAACCCCCCACTGATTAAAGTTTCACTTTATATTTGTTCAGTTGAAAAGGTTGGTTCTCTCTCTTTTTGAGGCATTGTTAAGAAAATAACAGAAAGGACGATACATACTCCGCCTAATAATTGATATGCTCCAAAAGATTCATTAAGCCAAGCGATTGAAACGATGGCAGCTACAAGTGGTTCAATGCTAGATAAAATACTTGTTTCTGTTGCTGCTAAATATTTAAGACTCCCGATATAAAGAAGGAAAGAAAGAGTGCCACTTATAATGATAAGAATAAGCATAGAAAAAGTTTGAAGTGTGAAAGTTTGCGAAATCTGACTCCACCCAAAAGAACGATTACAAATAAGCAGTGCAATCCCTCCAATTAACATCCCCCAGCCAATTACTATAGTTGTTCCGCATTCTTTAATAAGGGAAGCCGGATGAAGGGTATAAAACGCAAAACCAATCGCTGTTAATAGGCCGAAAGTAATAGCTGCTTTAGATAAAACAATATTTTCAATTGAACCGTTTGTAATAATAAAGTATGTCCCTGTTAGAGCAGTTATAATTGCGAGTATTTGCATAGAAGCAGGGAATTTCTTTTGCTCAAACGCAACGTAAATTGTAATAAGAACAGGACCTAGAAATTGAAATAGTGTTGCCGTTACGGCATTACTAATATGAACTGTTTCGATAAAGGCGTATTGCGCACCGAGCATGCCAAGAATAGAGAAAATAATAAGCTGTATAGAATGTCTAGGGTGTTTCCAAATTTGAAATATGTTTTGTTTCTTTATTAGTAAGAAAGACAAAATAAATACTCCTGCAAGCAACAAGCGAATTGTTAAAAAATCAATTGATGATACGTTCGTATGTTGAAATAGCCATTGAATCATCGGTCCAGATAATCCCCATAATGTGGCTCCTGTAATAATCATAATGAGTCCGATACGTCTACTTTTGTTCATGATCATGCATCTCCTCTTTAGTATTTGATTTTTTATGTGTGACATGATAAAAGGAATTATATATAAAATCTGGTACTGTAAAAAGTATCAGATTTTAGTTTTATTAAGGGGTCAGATATTATGTTAGAATTAACGCCTAATTTAAATATGAATAGTAAGAAGGCATTGTATGTGCAGTTGTATGAGTATATAAAAAAAGAAATTAAAGATGGAACGATTCTATCTTTTACGAAATTACCGGCTAAGCGAAAGTTAGCAACACATTTACAAGTAAGTAAAAATACAGTAGAGGCGGCTTACGAGCAATTACTTGCAGAAGGTTATATTGAGTCAATTTCAAGAAAAGGTTATTTTGTATGTAAGGTTGAGCAAATGGTTCATGTAGAAGAAAACGAAGAGAGAATAGAAGAAGTATCCTTTCAGGAGAGGGATTATAAATTTGATTTCACACAAACAGGAGTCGATACAAATGCTTTTCCGTTCAATATGTATCGGAAAATTATAAATGACGTATGGCAGCCTCATAATAATGAGTTGCTCTTTCTTGGTCACCCACAAGGAGAATGGAGCTTAAGAGAAGAAATTGCGAACTATTTGTATGAATCTAGAGGTGTGCGTTGTGCAGCTAGTCAAATCGTATTAGGAGCGGGAACACAAATATTAGTGAAACTACTGTTTCAATTATTAAAGGGAAGTAATTATGCAGTTGAAAATCCAGGATATCATAGAAAAATGGTTGTTTTTGAACAGGGAGAAAAAAGAGTTCAAATGTTATCTTTGGATAGAGATGGAATTTGTATTGTAGATTTAGAGAATAGTGATGCGAACGTTGTATTTGTTACTCCTTCCCATCAGTTTCCGTACGGAATGATTATGCCTATCACGAGAAGGATGCAGCTTTTACAATGGGCGAAGAAAGAAGAAGGTAGGTATATTATTGAAGATGATTACGATAGTGAATTTCGTTATTCGGGAAAACCTATACCGGCACTGCAAGGGTTAGATACAGACGGGAAAGTAATTTATATGGGGACGCTATCTAAAGCATTGTTGCCATCATTACGGATGAGCTATATGGTGTTACCAAAGAAATTGATTAAAAAGTATCAACAACAATATTTATTTTATACACAAAGTGTTTCAAGAATGGATCAAGAAGTGATTAGAAGGTTTTTAAGTGAAGGGTATTGGGAAAAACATATTCATAAAATGCGTGTCGTCTATCGAAAGAAGAGAGATCGACTTGTTTTTGAACTAGAAAAGTACTTCTCAAATCGTGTTGAAGTGATAGGAGAAGATTCAGGATTGCACATTTTATTAAAGGTGCATAATGGAATGCGGGAAGAAGAATTAATTAAAGAAGCTGCGAAACATAGTATCAAAATATACCCTGTGTCTACGTACTATAAAGACGGTACTGCACCTGAAAATATAGTGCTACTTGGATTTGCGATTTTATCAGAAGAAGAAATTGCGAAAGCGATTCAATTATTAAATAAGGCATGGTTTATAAAAAAGTAAAAAACATCCTCATAAATGCGAGGATGTTTTTTATTATTTTTCTTCATCTAGGAAAAGAACCATATGCTCTTCATCCCAATATTGTCCGTTATATTTTAATGAACGTTCTTGCACACCAAATGTTTTAAACCCTAATGACTCGTAAAGTTTTTTTGCACCATCGTTGCCAACAACAACATCAAGCATAACTTGCTCTACTTCTAAAGATTTAGCAAGCTCAAGACATTCTTTAATAAGTGCTTTTCCCGCTCCAAGTCCGCGTGCTTTTGGAGACACGTATACTGAACCAATTTTCGCTTTATGTTCTTGTTTTACATATGGTTTCGTTTCCAGTGTTGCAACTCCGATTAATTCTCCATCTTTAAATGCACCTAGTGTATAGTTCTCATCTTGTGCTAATTTTTGGGCTTTATATTCAATAGCACACTCTTTATTAATAATATCTTCATAAGAAGAGCTGAAAGCTTCCGGGTTTTGTTTTAACCCTTCTACTCGAAGTTCTAAGTAAATTTCTGCTTCGTCTTTTGTTAATACATGGATATCCAATTATATCACCCTCCAAATCTTTGACAGTTGTACCTATATTTTATATTGAAATAAGAATAATTTCAAAAGCTTAGCTTATAATAGTTGGTTTTATAAATAAAATAGCACCAGTAGTGTTGACTACTACTGGTGATTTCACGCATATATTATACAAATGGTAATTCAATTATAAATTCTGTTCCGACTTCTAATTCGCTTTTAACTTCAATAGAACCATTATGAAGTTCTACAATTTCTTTTGCAACAGCCAGTCCGATACCTTTTCCACCTGTAGCTCGTGTTCTGGATTTATCGACACGGTAAAAGCGATCAAAAACATGTGGGATATCTTCTTTTGGAATACCTTCACCTTCATCTTGTACACTTATTGTAAAAGTATTCGCACTGGTTAGTACACGTATTATTATAGAAGTGTTTTCTGGTGAATGTTGATAAGCATTGTGTAATAAATTTAACATAACTTGTTCCATACGTCTTTCGTCTATGCAAACTTCTAAATCATCTTTGCAATGTACATGGAGTTGCATTTGTTTGTTTTTTAATGTTGTTTTTGTTTTTTCAACCATTCGTTCTAAAAATGGTTTAAGAATTACTTTTTGTTTTTTTATAACAAACTGGTGTTGCTCTAATTGTACAAGCATAAATAAATCTTGTACGAGATCGGTTACACTATCCGTTTCGTCTTCAATGATTTGTAAGTATTCTTCACGTTCTTCTTTCGTTAGAGAATCTCTTTTTGCTACCTTTGCATAACCTTTCATATAGGTTAATGGAGTTAGTAATTCATGCGCTACACTAGCGAGAAATTCGTTTCGTTCTTTTTTCATATACGTAAGTTCACTAGATAAATCTTCAATCGTTTTTGCTAAGCTTCCAAGTTCATCATTTCGTTTAATTCCTAATTGAATCGGCTTATTTAATTTTGACATTTTTTCTGTCGCCCGCTTCATTTTTATAAGCGGTTCTGTAATAACACGAGAAAAAACAAAGACAGAAATAGTAGTTAAAATAATTGTCAAAACACTAATGATAAGAAATTGATTCATGAGTTTAAGTAACATATTTTCTAAGAAAGATGTCTTTAATAACATATATAACTTACCTTGAAATCCTTGAATTTCCAGCGGGCTTACTGTTGAGATGAATTTTGATTTTTTCCAGTTTTTTTCAACGATTAATCCACCTTCTGGGATAGTCTCAGTTTTACAAGTAAGTTGTTTTTGCATTTCTTTCGTTACGGGTTCTGAGGTAGAAATAATTTTGCCGTTATTGTCTGTTATAATGATAGCTATATCAGAGTTAGCAATTAATTCTGATTCAACTAAGTGTTCAGCCGCAGTGTTGATATCAAACTCGGGGTACACAGCACGTTTAGGCCGTTTACTGTGTTCAGCGCTTTCTGTGAGTTTCTTTTCTTTAGAATATGCACCCCACTTCGCGCGGTTTTTAATCATTTTACTATAGCGATTTCCTTTCTCTAAAAGAGCAAGAGTTTCCTCTTCAATGCGTATGTTTGAAAGGTTCTTATAAAAAGATACGAAAGCGATTGTCTCAATACATAAAGCTAATATTAAAAAGTATGTCCCAACTTTAAGGGAAAGTTTGCTCATTTTCTCACCATACCTTATTTCATATAGAGTGAAACTTTAATCAGTGGGGTTTTATCCATCCCCACTGATTAAAGTAATTATTCACTTTTCCATTTATATCCGACTTTATAGACGGTTTCTAAGTAATCTTCAACTGGAAATTCTTTTTTGCGTAATTTATCACGGATATTACGAATATGTGAATCGATAGTTCTGTATTCGATGTCTGTTTGATATCCCCAAATTTTTTCAATTAAATCATCACGGCTGTAAGCACGGTTTGTATTTTGTAAAAAGAGTCCAAGTAACGAGAATTCAATAGGAGTTAGTGAGATTCTTTCACCATAAACGGTAACAGTATGTTTCGTTTTATCCCACTCAATACCATTGAAGCTAACAAATCCGTCTTTCTTCGTACGGCGTAATATGGCCTCAATTCGTGCAACTAATACATGCTCATCAAATGGTTTTGTAATATAGTCATCTGCTCCCATGGTCAGGCCTTTGACCATATCATAATTTTGGTTGCGAGCTGTTAGCATAATAATTGGAACGTTGGAAATTTGACGGATTTGATAGCAAGTATCCCACCCATCCATATTCGGCATCATAACATCTAATAAAATAATATCGAAGTCCTTTTGTTCGATTAATTCTAGCGCTTCAAGGCCAGAAGTAGCTTTCATACAAAAATAGCCACGAGGGCTTAAGAACAGATCTAACAATCGTAACATACGTTCTTCATCGTCTACTAATAAAATTTTCACCATAATCTTGTGCACCCCAAACTATTCATTCTACTTGTATAGTTTACATGAAAATAATAAAAAACTCTTTTTATGTGATTGAATGGATGGCTGATTTTTTCAATCAGGGCAATTGACATAAAAAATGCACTAGTTTTGCACAACTATTTTTTATAATAGAAAACGTAGCGACACAAATACCCTATGTTGCGACATAACGTCATGTCATTTTATTTATAAAATGACAATTCCATTCTATTGTGTATGTGAGATAGAGAGGGTTTTCGTATTCACCTCGCATCGGATAAGAAAAATTTCCTATCTCACACTTTTTTTAAAAGGGGATTGTACACATGAGTAAAAAAGTAGAGCATTTACAAAAAGAAAAGCAAGATCGTAATGCGGTTGTAATGTGTGTTGCGGTATCTATGCTTATTATGATAAGTTGTGTAAATAAATTTTTCGGGATTTTATAATAGAAAAAAAGCTTATTGCTTCTTAAGAAGCAATAAGCTTTTTTTATGTATTCTATATAATAAACCAAGGTAAAATTGCTAATCCAGAAGTTACAATTGCTGTAGCAAATATTAAAAAGATAGCTTGTTTGTTTTGTTTCATGTTACATTCTCCTCTACATATCAATTGCTAGCTATACGTTTACTTAATAATTAGCGGGAGATGGATCCTCCTCGCTGAGTAAAGTTTCACTTTATATTTTTAGTATAACGAATGGAAAGGATTGGAACGATCGATAAAGGTGACATGAAGATTACATTGTTGTAATGAAAAAAGCATCTTAATTAATAAGAAGATGCTTTTGAAAAATTATATTTAAATGTTAATTATTTAAGAATAAAACCATATGCTCTTCGTCCCAATATTGGCCATTATGTTTTAAGGACCGTTCTTGCACGCCGTAAGTTTGGAAGCCGAGGGACTCATATAATTTTTTTGCAGCAGTGTTATCAGCAACAACATCAAGCATGAGCTGTTCTACATGTAATTTATCGGCATTTTCAATAATCGCTTTAATTAAAGCTCGTCCTGCACCGAGACCACGCGCTTTTGGAGAAACAAAAACGGAGCCGATTTTTGCCTTATGCTCTTGCTTAATAAATGGCTTTGTTTCTAGAGTAGCAATACCGACTAAATCATTATCTTTGAAGACACCTAGAGTATACTTATCCGGATTGCTTAATCGCTTTGCCATAGCAGCGACAGGGTTTTCATGTTTAAGAACATCTTCATAAGAAGAGCTAAAAGCCTCAGGGTTTTTCGTTAAACCTTCCATACAAACTTTCAAATAAATTTCTGCGTCCTCTGTTGTTAATAAGCGAATTTCCATAGTTGTAACCTCCTAGATTGATTCAAATTTAATTCATTAACTTTGTAAGATTAAGTTTAGTTAAATGTATTCTGTGACTATTCTTTCTTAATTTGTAAAAGAATGAAAAGATTATGCTACTATGTTTTCATTTTATTTATCCCGCTATTTGTGGGCAGTAAAACTCCTACCTCGAAATTCGGCTGGAGCAAAGAAGTTAGGTGGGAGTCGGGCTGCCCGTAAAAGCCCGATTGGTGAAGGCTAATAATCAGTGGGGGATGAACACCCCCCACTGATTATAGTTTCACTTTATGTAATGAAATTATATATTAACTTTATTAACTATTCAAGGTTTTAATATGTTACATTTTTATAACTAAAATTTCCGCTTTGTAAAGGAGTCATTTTTATCCAACTATTCGTGGGAGTCAGATTGCCCGTAAAAGCCCGATTGGTTGGGCTAATAATCAGTGAGGAGGGAAAAACCCTCCACTGATTAAATTTTCACTTTCTTTTACGTATTCAATCGTTTATTTTGTAGCCATCGATTCGTTCCGGATGTGTATAAATATTGCAAGATCCATTTCGAATAAATCCTACTACGGTAATACCTAAATCGTGGGCGAGTTGCAGAGCTAGTTTAGTTGGAGCTGATTTAGATAGAACAATTTCGCAACCTATTTTTGAAACCTTTAACAAAATTTCAGATGAGATGCGTCCGCTAAACGCAATGATTTTCCCTTGAACAGAGATATTGTTTCGTAAACAATGACCGTATATTTTATCTAGCGCATTATGTCTTCCGATATCCATTCTTGATAAAAGAATGTTATTTCGATCACATAAAGCGGTATTATGCACACCACCCGTTTGGCGAAATGTAGTTGAAGATTGTTGTAAGGAAGTCATTAGGTGAAAACATTCTTCCGGAGTAATAGTTATATGTATATCATGTAACTTTTTTGCTTTTGCTGCATCGTTGACGAAAACAAAACCTTGTCTACTTTTCCCGCAACAAGAAGTTACGTACCTTTTATTATATAAAGTTTGATAGAGCGGATTAATTTTTGATGATTTTACATGGACAATTCCGTTTTCTTTTTGGATCCATAATTCTTCAATATCTTTATAAGAAGAAATAATTCCTTCAGAAATTAAAAAACCGGTTACCATATCTTCAATGTAATTAGGAGTGCATACAACTGTTACGTATTCTTCGCTATTTAATTTAATTGTAATGGGAGATTCCGTAACAACCTCATCGGTTTGTTTTGAAAATGTACCAGATTGATAACGTACAATTGTATATGTTTCTTGAATAGGCCCCATATTAAATTCCCCTTTATATGTATTTTTCCCCATATTTATCATAAAACATCGAAAAAACAAAAGCATCTACTAACAAGAAGATGGCAGATTATTTTGGTTATTATTGTATATGTACGATATAATAGATTTGTAAAATAGCGACATTTTCAAGCTTTCGTAGTTATACCTTATAACATCTAGAATCGACTTCCAAAGGAAAGTATTTCAACAGGGCGCTTCAAAAATATGTACAACACAATTATGAAAACGGATTCATAATTGTGTTGTACAGTTAGTTGTAAGGAGAGGGGAAACTATGACAGAACAGACAGTCCGTGTAACCGTTGATGGTAAAGAATTTTTCGTATCAGGTGAAAAGACGATACTCCAATTGTTTAACGAAAGTAATTTAGAACATCCTCAAATTTGTCATGTACCAGAGGTAGATCCTATTCAAACTTGTGATACATGTATTGTAGAAGTGAATGGAAGTTTACTACGTGCCTGTTCGACGAAGTTGGAAGATGGCATGCATATTGAGAGGCAATCGGAACGTGCAAAGGAAGCACAAACTGAAGCGATGGATCGAATATTAGAGAATCATTTATTGTATTGTACAGTATGTGATAACAATAATGGTAACTGTAAAGTCCATAATACAGTACATATGATGGAGATTGAAGAACAGAAATATCCATATGAACCGAAAGTAAGTGCATGCGAAGTGGATACGTCGCATCCATTCTATCGATACGATCCAAATCAATGTATTGCTTGTGGGCAGTGTGTAGAAGTATGCCAAAATTTACAAGTAAATGAAACTTTATCGATTGATTGGAGTTTAGACCGTCCACGTGTTATTTGGGACAATGGTGTGAGTATAAATGACTCGTCTTGTGTTAGCTGTGGGCAATGTGTAACAGTTTGTCCTTGTAATGCATTAATGGAAAAAACGATGCTAGGAGAAGCTGGATTTATGACTGGTTTAAAACCAGATGTGCTAAATCCAATGATTGATTTTGTAAAAGATGTAGAGCCTGGATATAGCAGTATTTTAGCAGTTTCAGAAGTAGAGTCCGCGATGCGTAAGACGAAAATTAATAAGACAAAAACAGTTTGTACATTTTGTGGTGTAGGTTGTTCATTTGAAGTATGGACGAAAGATCGTCAAATTTTAAAAGTGCAACCTGTTTCAGATGCACCGGTTAATGGTATTTCCACATGTGTAAAAGGAAAATTCGGATGGGACTTTGTGAACAGTGAAGAGCGTATTACAAAGCCGTTAATTCGCCAAGGGGATATGTTTGTTGAGGCTTCATGGGAAGAGGCTCTTGAAGTTGTTGCATCTAATATGCAACATATTAAATCAGAGTATGGTAGCGATGCGTTTGGGTTTATTTCTTCTTCGAAAGTAACAAATGAAGAAAACTATCTTATGCAAAAACTAGCTCGTCAAATATATGGAACAAATAATGTAGATAACTGTTCCCGTTATTGCCAATCTCCAGCAACAGACGGTTTATTTAAAACTGTCGGTATGGGCGGAGATGCTGGAACAGTGAAAGATATTGCTGAGGCAGGTCTTGTTATTATTGTTGGGGCAAATCCAACAGAAGGACATCCTGTACTTGCAACTAGAGTGAAGCGTGCTCATAAATTACATGAACAAAAACTAATTGTCGCAGACCTTCGTAAACATGAAATGGCGGAGCGTGCTGATATATTTGTTCACCCGAGTCAAGGGACGGATTATGTATGGCTTGCTGGGATAACGAAATACATTATTGATCAAGATTGGCACGATAAAAAGTTCATAGCTGAAAATGTAAAGAATTTTGATGAATATAGCAAAATGCTAGAAAAATATACGCTTGATTATACTGAGGGAATTACAGGGATTTCTAAAGCTCAGTTAAAAGAAATGGCTCGTATGGTATATGAAGCAGATGGTACTTGTGTACTTTGGGGAATGGGTGTAACTCAAAATACAGGAGGAAGTACAACGTCAGCAGCAATTTCAAATTTACTTCTCGTTACAGGTAACTACCGTCGTCCTGGTGCCGGTGCGTATCCGTTACGCGGGCATAATAACGTACAAGGTGCTTGTGATATGGCGACATTACCGAACTGGCTTCCGGGTTACCAAGCTGTTTCAGATGATGTGCATCGTGCGAAATTTGAAAAAGCATACGGTACTACCATTCCGAAAGAACCGGGATTAAATAATATCGCAATGTTACTTGCGGCCGAAGAAGGAAAACTACGTGGTATGTATGTTATGGGAGAAGAAATGGCTTTAGTAGATTCAAATGCCAACCATGTACAACATATTTTAGCGAATTTAGACTTCCTTGTTGTTCAAGATATGTTCTTATCGAAAACAGCTCGTTTCGCCGATGTTATTTTACCAGCAGCACCAAGCTTAGAAAAAGAAGGAACGTTTACGAATACAGAGCGCCGTATTCAAAGATTATACGAAGTATTGAAACCGCTTGGTGATTCAAAACCAGATTGGTGGATTTTACAAAAAGTAGCTCGTGCACTGGGCGGAGACTGGAATTATGGAAGTCCAAGTGAAATTATGGACGAAATTGCATCGCTTGCACCGTTATACTCTCAAGCGACGTACGACCGTCTAGAAGGCTGGAATAGTTTATGTTGGGGTAGCCATGATGGTAGTGATACGCCATTATTATATGTAGATGGATTTAACTTCCCAGACAAACTAGCACGTTTATCACTAGATGAATGGGTTCCGCCAGTTATAGCACCAGATGAGTATGATTTACTATTAAATAATGGCCGTATGCTAGAGCATTTCCATGAAGGGAATATGACGAATAAGTCGGCTGGTATTTTATCTAAAGTGTCTGAAGTATTTGTTGAAATTTCACCTGAACTTGCTAAAGAACGCAATGTGAAAGATGGTGGTCTTGTAGAGTTAGCATCACCATTTGGAAAAATCAAAGTACAAGCGCTTGTTACAGATCGTGTAACTGGAAATGAGTTGTATTTGCCGATGCATGCGACAGTAAATGAAGAGGCAATCAATATTTTAACAGGAACAGCAACAGACATTTATACGTGTACACCAGCTTATAAACAAACAATGGTGAAACTGCGCGTATTACGTGAAAAAGGAAATCGTCCGTTACCATCTTCAAACCCGAGAGATAAAAAACGTCATCCGCAAAATGGTGTTGAAATCGAGCGAAAGTGGCAAAGAAAACAATACGTATCACTTGTGGACCAGAATTAGGGGGCGGAGATAATGGCAAAAGAGATTACTTTAATTAAAAAGAAGATTGTAACAGAAGAAGAAAAAAAACAGCAAGTAACAGATGAGTTGTTAAATGATCTAGCTGAGAATAGAGAAGCAGTAGAAGAGACGATGCGGCTATTAGCGCAGTTGCAAAAAGCAGGAATTTTAGATGCAGCAATTAGTTTACTTGCTGCAAAAGAAGATGTTTCCAAAATAGCTGTTGAACAATTGAATCGTGAACCAGTAAAAAACGCATTAAACAATATGATGGGGGCAGGAGAGGCATTATCTTCAGTGGACCCAGAAATAACGAAACAAATAACATCTAGTTTAGTCACTGGATTACAATTTGCAACAGAGGAATTAAATAGTGGTAAAAAAACAAAAGTGATGGATTTCTTTAAAGTGTTAAAAGATCCAGATATCAATAGAGCAATTACATTCGGTTTTAGCTTCTTGAAAGCATTTGGTCAAGGGTTAGAGAAAAAATAGAGTAAATGAAAAAGTGATGGCAAGTAGCCATCACTTTTTCATTGTATGTATAAGAGTGTTCATGTTAAGTGGAATATATTATTATTAAAAAGATGGGTTGGAAATGGAAATATGGAATCCATCTCAAATATCGTTTTAGAATGTGGAGGAATATATGCAACACCGTAAAAGACTATCTATACCAGGGGTAATGGGACATTCCTTTCAAACAGTTAGATTTGCTTTTTGGAATGTATTAACCTTTCAACTTGCTTATAAATTATTAGCAGCGATTGTATTTGTCCCGCTATTTGGGATCATTTTTAATAAGTTATTGTATTTTGGTGGTTATGCAAATGCGACGAATGATGAATTATTAGCGTTTTTAAAGACACCATACGGCATTTTGGCAATCGTAATTTTATCATTGTTAGCACTGTTTCTTATCTTTACGGAATTTGCGGTGCTTATTATCATTTCGTACTTCGCTCATAAAAGACAAAAGGTGAAATTACGTCCGATTTTATATAAAACCGTAACGTATTTACCTACTCTTTTCACATATTGCTTACCAGGATTTATTTTATATGCTGTCGTATTGTTACCTCTTTTAAATATTGGATATGAAACGGCATTAATTCCGCAAATTCAAATTCCTAACTTTATTACAGGAGAACTGTTTAAGACAACGATGGGACAAGTTGGTTATTACACGTTCTTTGCTGTAGTTGCGTATTTGAACCTTCGCTGGATTTTTGTTCTACCTATTGTTGTTTTAGAGCAAAAGCCGTTTCGCACAGCAGCACGTAAAAGTGCAACGTTAGTAAAAGAAAGTTTTTTTAAAGTACTATTCTTTTTAGTAGGATTTTTTATTTCAATAGGGATTGTATACGGTGTATTTTTTGGAATGTATTTATTGTGTCTATGGGGCATGTATGAATTTACAAATCCACAGGGAACATTTGCATTATTAGCGGAATCAACAATGTCTGTATTTTTAACGAGTACATTGTATTTATTTAGTTTTATCGTGACGCCATTTTATATTATGGCAATAACACGATTGTATTTACAAAAGGTTCCGGTTGAAGAGGTTTTATTAGAAGAAGGATTAGATTATTCGAAAACAAAAGCAGATAAATGTTTCTTCCAAAAACATCGTTGGAAATTTATTGGTGTATATATTGTAGGAATTATTACTGCCGGAATGGTCGTTGCCTTCATTGTAACGTTTATTTCAAATTCATATAAAGAACCAATTATTATGGCTCATCGTGGTTATATTTCAAAAGGTGTAGAGAATACGAAAGAAGCTGTGCAGGGGGCTATTGATGCCAAAGCAGACTACGCTGAAATTGATGTACTGCAAACAAAAGACGGTGAACTAGCAGTTATACATGATTTGAAGCTAAAACGTCTTGCTAATGCTAATGTTCATGTGTCCGATTTAACGATGGAGGAGTTAAGACAGCTTACCCTTAGTCAAGATGGTTTTTCAGGACAAATAAGTACACTTGATGAGATCATTAAGTTGGCAAAAGGAAAAATCAAACTTAATATTGAAGTGAAGCTTCATGGTGGCGAAAAAGATTTCGTAAACAAAGTATTAAAAGCGATTAAAGATAATGAATTTGAGAAGCAATGTGTCATTCAAACGTTACACTATCCGCTTATTAAAGAGTTTAAACGTGCAAATCCAAATATAAAAGTAGGATATATACTGTATGCGAGTAGAGCTAACTTAAAGAATGTGAAGGCTGATTTTTATGTAGCAGAAGAATACATGTTAAATAAGAAATTAGTAAAAGAAGCAAGGAAGTTAAACAAGCCAATTTACGTATGGACGGTAAATGATATGGAAAGTTTAAAGGGATATTATAAGTTAAACGTAGATGGTATCATTACCGATTATCCTGAAGATGCACGTGAAACAATTAAGATGTTAAAAGAGCAAGAAGATCGTGAAAGTGATATGTTTGATAAAATTAGTGAGACGACAGAAGATCTATTTTCAAAGTTATTTATAAGTTATCCAGCTGCTGGCTAAATGCCAGTAGCTGTTTTTTTGTGAAAAGAATATATTTCTAAAGTATTGAACAAAGTAATAAGTGTATATGTATACGTCATTGCTTAGTTTTTTTACATTGTTACATTATTGTCAAATAATAAATAATTACTATGCATTTTGAATGGATATAATAGAAATAGAGTAATAGATGATGGAGTGGTACGGAGAACCCAATAAAATCAATGTTTTATATATTTACACTATTCTAAATATATAAACTTTAAAAAAAAAGTATGTTAGCGTTTTCATAACTTTTAAGTTATGCTAGAATAAGGACGTAAGTTATTAATTATTTAAAAAAGAAAAAAGAATTCCTTTTTTCTGTTAATTATAAGGGGGCATTTCATTATGCGTATTGGGGTACCAGCAGAAATTAAAAACAACGAAAACCGTGTGGCAATGACACCAGCAGGTGTTGTACATTTAGTTCGTAACAATCACGAAGTATTCATTCAAAAGGACGCAGGTGTAGGATCTGGTTTCACAGATGCTCAGTATGTTGAAGCGGGAGCGAAAATTGTTGATACGGCTGAAGAAGCTTGGAACATGGAAATGGTTATGAAAGTTAAGGAACCAGTTGAAAGCGAATACAAACACTTCAGCGAAGGTTTAATCTTATTCACATACTTACACTTAGCTCCAGAACCAGAATTAACAAAAGCGTTAATTGAAAAGAAAGTTGTTGCTATCGCATATGAAACAGTACAATTAGAAAACCGTTCTTTACCATTACTTGCACCTATGAGTGAAGTAGCTGGTCGTATGGCTGCACAAATCGGTGCGCAATTCCTTGAGAAAAACAAAGGCGGTAAAGGTATCTTACTTGCAGGTGTTCCAGGAGTTAAACGTGGTAAAGTAACAATTATCGGTGGTGGACAAGCTGGTACAAATGCTGCTAAAATTGCAGTTGGACTAGGTGCGGATGTAACAATCATCGACTTAAGTGCAGAACGTCTTCGTCAATTAGATGACATTTTCGGAAACCAAGTAAAAACTTTAATGTCTAATCCTTACAATATTGCAGAAGCTGTAAAAGAATCTGATCTTGTAATCGGTGCAGTATTAATCCCAGGTGCAAAGGCTCCAAAACTTGTAACAGAAGAAATGATTAAATCAATGGAACAAGGTTCTGTTGTTGTAGATATCGCGATTGACCAAGGTGGTATTTTCGAAACAACTGACCGTATTACAACTCATGATAACCCAACTTATGAAAAACACGGCGTTGTTCATTATGCAGTTGCAAACATGCCAGGTGCGGTTCCACGTACATCAACTCTTGCATTAACAAACGTAACAGTACCATATGCAGTACAAATTGCTAACAAAGGCTACAAAGAAGCTTGCCTAGGCAACACTGCATTATTAAAAGGTATTAATACATTAGAAGGCTATGTAACATTCGAAGCAGTTGCAGAAGCTCACGGTGTAGAGTACAAAGGTGCTAAAGAATTATTAGAAGCAGAAACAGTATCTTGCTAATAGAAGCATTATACAAAACAAAATCGAACAATATATAAAACAACATGATAAGAGCTAAGAGATAATACCTCTTAGCTCTTCTTGGTAAAAGGGGGCATTCATCGTGGCCAACCTATTTAAAAAGAAATCCGTTACGCAATTGTTAGGGGAAAGTAAAAGTAAAACTTTGACGAAAACGCTAGGGGCATTTGACCTAACAATGCTAGGGATTGGTGCGATAATTGGTACAGGAGTTCTAGTATTAACTGGATTAGTAGCAGCAAGAGATGCTGGTCCAGCAGTTATTTTTTCATTTATGATTGCAGCAATTGTTTGTGGATTTGCAGCTTTATGTTATGCAGAGGTTGCATCTGCACTTCCTGTTTCAGGTAGTGTGTACACATATTCATATGCAACAATTGGTGAGTTTGTTGCCCATTTAATGGGATGGACATTGCTATCCGTATATGTCGTAACGACTGCCGCAGTAGCTGGCGGATGGACAGGTTATTTCAATAATTTAGTGAGTGGATTGGGACTTGAAATTCCTAAAGCATTGTTAACGATTCCATCGCAAGGTGGTATGGTGAACTTACCCGCAGTTATCATTACGTTGGTGATAACTTGGTTATTATCACGAGGTACAAAAGAAAGTAAGCGTGTGAATAACATAATGGTATTAATTAAAATTGGTATTGTTGTTTTATTCATTGCAGTTGGTGTATTCTACGTGAAACCAGAAAACTGGATACCATTTGCACCGTACGGCTTAAGTGGAGTCTTTGCCGGAGGAGCAGCAGTATTCTTCGCTTTCTTAGGATTTGATGCATTAGCAACTTCTGCTGAAGAAGTAAAAAATCCGCAACGTGATCTACCGATTGGTATTATTGCTTCATTAGTCATTTGTACAATCATTTATGTTGTAGTTTGTCTCGTTATGACAGGTATGGTTTCTTACAAGGAATTAGATGTACCTGAAGCGATGGCCTATGTACTAGAAGTTGTAGGACAAGATAAAGTGGCTGGTGTAATTGCTATTGGAGCTGTAATTGGTATTATGGCTGTAATTTTCGCATACATCTACGCTACGACACGTGTATTCTTCGCGATGAGCCGTGATGGTTTATTGCCAAAATCTTTTGCGAAAATTAACAAGAAGACAGAAGCACCAACATTTTCAGTTTGGTTAACAGGAATTGGTAGTGCTTTAATTGCTGGATTTATCGATTTAAAAGAATTGTCAAATTTAGCGAATATTGGAGCGTTATTAACATTCGCGATGGTTGGTGTAACTGTCATCATTCTTCGTAAAACGCATCCGAAATTACAACGTGGATTTATGGTACCATTTGTACCAATCTTACCGATTATTTCAGTTGCATGCTGTCTATTCTTAATGGTAAATCTACCGTTAAAAACATGGATATACTTCGGTGTTTGGTTGGCAATAGGAGTGGTTGTATACTTTGTATATTCGAAAAAGCACAGTCATCTAAAAGAAGATGGAAGTTCGCAAGATAGTTTAGAAAAAGCTAATTAAAGGGATATAAGATAGTAAGCCTTGTGCGTCTAGGGAGCGCGCAAGGTTTTTTCTTTTGGGGAAATAAAGGGGGTCAATGTTACTTTGTCGAACTTTTTATGTCGGAATATGAAAAAAGGGGTGGAAAGATGGAGACGAAAGTTGTCGTTGGAGCAGAGGGATATAATAATAATCCAGGTTGGTTACATACAAATGAGGATGAATTAAATTTATTAAAAAGAGAAACGTGGCTTAATAAATTTCAGCCTAATTCTTTATCGGTAATTTTAGCTGAACATGTATGGGAGCATTTATCGTATGAAGAGGGTATAGAAGCAGCTAAAATATGCTTTGAGTTTTTACAAGATGATGGTTATATTCGTTGTGCAGTGCCGGATGCATTTTTCCCCAATGAAGAATATCAGCGTGGTGTGCAAGTGGGAGGACCTGGCCCGTTAGATCATCCAGCTGCAAGTCATAAAATTGTACATAACTACAAAACGATTATATCTATGTTTGAAGCAGTAGGTTTTCAAGTAAAGCTTTTAGAATACTGTGATGAGAATGGCCAGTTTCATTATAGTGATTGGAAAGAGAACGGTGGACTTATTTATCGTTCGAAACGCTTTGATCATAGAAATCAGGATGGAAAGTTAGGATTCGCTTCGTTAATTGTGGATGCAGTGAAAGTTAATAAAGTGAAACTTTAATCAGTGGGGGGCTTCATCCCCCACTGATTATTAGCCCTCACCAATCGGGCTTTTACGGGCAGTTAATCTCCCACCTAACTTCTTTGTTCCAGCTGCATTTTGAGGTGGGAGTCTTACTGCCTGTTAATGCGGGATAAATAAGAAGGGATGCACGGTAGTTTCGTGCATCCTTTTTGTATGAAGAGCATGATAGATGCGGAGAATATTTATATGTTTATTTTGAAATGTGAACGAAATGTTTTAAAAAATGTATGAGAATTCATTGACACATATGAATGGACGCTCATATAATAAAGGTATAATACATATGAATAATTGTTCATATGTTCAAATAAAGAGGTGAGCTGTGATGGCTGAAAATAAAGTAGAAACGCAACAGGAAGCATGTTCTCAAACGGTAATTCACGAGGAAATCGTGGATCAAGTAAAACAAACAATTCCGACTGATGAAAGTTTAAGTAAAGTAGCAGAATTATTTAAAGTATTAGGTGACCGTACACGTACGAGAATATTACATGCATTATTTGAAGCTGAAATGTGTGTTTGTGATTTAGCTTATTTATTAGGAATGACGCAATCTTCAATCTCACATCAGCTTCGTGTATTAAAGCAAGCAAAGCTTGTAAAGAACCGTAAAGAAGGAAAGGTAGTTTATTACTCATTAGCTGATCAACACGTAATTCATATCTTCGAGCAAGCGTTTGAACACGTAAACGAGGAAGAATAAAAAAGCGAGGAGGGAGAACGATGGCAGAAGCATTAGTGAAAAAGAAACTTATGCTAGAAGGTTTAGATTGTGCAAATTGTGCAATGAAAATTGAAAAAGGTGTTGGGAATATAGAAGGGGTAACATCTTGTTCCGTAAACTTTGCAACAAAAACGATGCTTTTAGAAACACCGCAAAATAAAGAAAATCAAGTTGTTACGGAAGCGAAGCGACTTGTTACAAAATTAGAGCCGCATATTAAAGTGCAAGAAGAGCAAAAAACAAAATCAGTAAAAGAAGTATTTGTATTAGAAGGCTTAGATTGTGCAAATTGTGCAATGAAGATTGAAAATAAGGTAAAGGAAATGCCAACGGTTTCAGAAGCGACTGTTGATTTCGTATCAAAGAAATTACGAGTAGAAGTTGCAAATAAACGAGAACTTGAATCAACTGTACAAAATATAAAAAATGTTGTTCAAAAGTTAGAGCCTGATGTAAAAGTTGTTCGTGAAGAGGAAAAAGGACACGACCATGGCCATGATCATGGTGATGGAAATGTGAAAAAGATGATAGGACGATTAGTAGTCGGTGGAATTTTGACAGGAATTGCTGCATTAGCCGGATTACCGCAAATGATAACAATTCCATTATTCGTCCTTGCTTATTTATTAATAGGTGGAGATATCGTTTGGAGAGCGGCGAGAAACATAACTCGCGGCCAAGTGTTCGATGAAAACTTTTTAATGGCAATTGCAACTTTAGGAGCTTTCGCGATTCAACAATATCCAGAAGCGGTAGCAGTTATGCTATTTTACCAAGTAGGGGAACTGTTCCAAAGTATTGCAGTAAATCGTTCTCGAAAATCAATTACGTCATTAATGGATATTCGTCCTGACTATGCGAATGTGAAAGTTGGAAACGAAACGAAACAAGTATCACCAGAAGATGTGCAAATTGGTGAGTATATTATCGTAAAACCAGGTGAAAAAGTACCGTTAGACGGGAAAGTAGTTGAGGGAACATCAATGATGGATACTTCAGCGTTAACAGGTGAGTCTGTACCGAGGGAAGTAGAAGTTGGTAATGACGTATTAAGTGGTTTTGTAAACCAAAATGGTGTATTAATTGTCGAAGTTACAAAAGAGTTTGGTGAATCCACTGTATCGAAAATTTTAGACTTAGTACAAAATGCAAGTAGCAAAAAAGCGCCAACAGAAAACTTTATTACAAAGTTTGCACGTTATTATACTCCTGTTGTAGTTATAACAGCAGCAATAATGGCATTTATTCCACCACTTATTTTAGAGGGTGCTACATTCTCCGATTGGATTTATAGAGCTTTAGTGTTCTTAGTAATCTCTTGTCCATGTGCGCTCGTTGTATCGATTCCTCTTGGATTCTTTGGCGGTATTGGTGGGGCATCTAAAAGTGGTATCTTAGTAAAAGGAAGTAACTATTTAGAAGCATTGAATGATGTGAAATATATCGTTTTTGATAAAACAGGAACATTAACAAAAGGTGTCTTTAAAGTTACGAAGATGGAGCCTAGTGAAGGTATCACAGCTGAAAAGCTATTAGAATATGCAGCATTTGCAGAAGTATATTCAAATCATCCGATTGCACAATCTATTCGAAATGCATATGGAAAATCAATCGATGAAAATGCTATTGAAGACTATAGTGAAATTTCTGGTCATGGTACGGTTGTAAAAGTACAAGGAAAAGAAATTTTCGCAGGTAATGCTAAATTAATGAGCAAAGAAAACATTACATTTAAGCAACCGAATACAGTAGGTACACTAGTTCATGTTGCTGTAGATGGTAAATATGCAGGGTATATTGTTATCTCTGATGAGGTAAAAGAGGATTCAAAACAAGCAATTCAAAAGTTAAAAGAACTAGGTATTAAGAAGACAGTCATGTTAACTGGTGATGCAAAATCAGTCGGGGAAGCTGTTGGTAAAGAATTAGGTTTAGATGAAGTTCATGCCGAATTATTACCACACCAAAAAGTAGAAGAAATCGAAAAAATTGATGCAGCAAAACGCGGTAAAGAAAAGATTGCATTCGTCGGTGATGGTATTAATGATACACCAGTACTAGCAAGAGCGGACGTTGGTATTGCGATGGGCGGTTTAGGATCAGATGCAGCAATTGAAGCTGCTGACATCGTTATTATGACTGATGAGCCTTCAAAAATCGCGACAGCTGTAAAAATTGCAAAACGTACAAGAAGCATTGTATGGCAAAATATTATATTTGCATTAGGTGTAAAAGGATTAGTTTTATTACTTGGTGCTTTTGGTATAGCGACAATGTGGGAAGCTGTTTTCTCAGATGTGGGTGTGACGTTAATTGCAGTATTAAATGCAATGCGTGTACTACGAGTGAAAGATTTATAAAAAAGAGGACGCAATTGCGTCCTCTTTTTTATCGGTTATTTTATTGAAATTGACTCAATAAAATAATATCAAATATTATTTTAGTTTTGAATAACGCAATATTAAATTTTAAAAATAAAAAATATTCGTCATGTTATTTTAATATATTTTTTACAAATATCCATATAGTATTGAAAAAACAGAGAAGGAGACAACTTCTCTGTTTATTTTTGTATGTTTTTTTCAACTTGTTCGCGAACAGTTTGAATATAATTCATTTTATGATCCCAGCACTCTTGGCTTAAATCGACAGGATACTCTTCGGGGTTTAAAGTTCGCATGTATTCTTCCCAAAATAGAGCGAGACTCTGTTCGTTATATTTTTGAATATCTAATATACTTGGGAGTTCATATGTTCTTTCACCGTTAACGAAAATGTCTTTATGCAGTTCACGTGCTTCAAAGTTTGTCACGAATTTACTTATATATGTGTGAACAGGGTGGAACATTTTTAAGCGTTCTTCTTTTTCGGGCTCTTCAGAATCTAACGCAATATAATCGCCTTCTGCATGATTATTAACCCTGTTGACTATACGATAAATTCGTTTAAGCCCTGGAGTTGTAATCTTTTCAGGGTTAGATGAAATTTTAATCGTGTCATTTAATTTCCCGTCAGTATCTTCAATCGCAACTAGTTTGTAAACAGCCCCTAATGCTGGTTGCTCAAAGGATGTAATTAATTTTGTTCCAACACCCCATACGTCAATTTTTGCTCCTTGAGATTTAAGGTGCAAAATGGTGTATTCATCTAAATCGCTAGAAGCAATAATTTTTGTATTTGTAAATCCAGCCTCATCTAGTAATATTCTTGCCTTTTTAGACAAATAAGCCATATCGCCACTATCAAGACGAATGCCATAGAAATCAATACGATCTCCAAATTCTTTTGCGACACGAATCGCATTTGGAACACCAGATTTTAATGTGTCATATGTATCAACGAGAAAGACACATTTTTTATGAGTTTCAGCGTATTTTTTAAACGCGACATATTCATCGCGATACGCTTGAACGAAAGAGTGAGCATGTGTGCCGGCTACAGGTATCCCGAAGCGTTTTCCAGCACGAACGTTGCTTGTAGATGAGAAACCACCAATAAAGGCAGCGCGTGTTCCCCAAAGGGCAGCATCAAACTCATGAGCACGTCTTGTGCCAAACTCTAAAAGTTCATCGTTATTTGCAGCATGCTTCATACGAGCAGCTTTTGTTGCAATTAATGTTTGGTAATTCACAATGTTTAAAAGGGCAGTTTCAATAATTTGTGCCTCGCCAAGTGGTGCATCAACACGTAATAAAGGCTCGTTATTGAATACAACTTCACCTTCTTGCATACTACGAATGGTCCCAGTGAATTTCATATTTTGTAAATAATGAAGGAATTCTTCTTCAAATTGCAGCTCTGCTAAATAAGCGATATCACTTTCGGTAAAGCTGAAATTTTCTATGTACTCTACAATTTTTTCAAGCCCAGCAAAAACAGCATAGCCGTTTTCGAATGGAAGCTTTCGAAAGTATAGATCAAAAACAGAACGGCGAGTATGAATACCATCTTTCCAATATGTATAAGCCATGTTGATTTGATATAAATCTGTATGTAAGGCGTAACTATCGTCTTTATAATGATTCATTGCGAAAACACCTCCGTAATTTGGTTATAGTATACCAATTTTCCCCCTTTCGTAGCAAAGAAGTAATAGAGGATTGAAGTCAAGAGAGAAAAAAATGAAATAATGCATATTTTTTAGAAAATTTACATTTATCAATTTATATTTCTCTGGATTTTATGTATTATTAGAGTAATGGGGGTAATGAGAATGGAGGAGGACAATGCAACAAACATTAGAAAAAATAGGCAAGCAAGTTTTTTATAAACGGCTACAGCAAAAAATGACACAAGAAGAATTATGTCAGGGCATTTGTTCTGTCTCATACTTAAGTAAGATCGAAAATGGAAAGATTGAAGCATCAGAAGAAATTCTACAATTGCTCTGCACGAGACTAGAAATTGCTGTGACGGATTTGAGAGATGTAGAAGAAGATGTGAAAGTGAAGTTGGATGAGTGGTTGAATGCACTAGTTCATTTGGACAAGCAACAGGTAGAACGCATATATGAAGAGTTACAAGGTGAAATGAAACATGTTGTAGATTTTGAAATTATAAATTATTATAAACTGCTTTATACACGTTATTTAATTATGAAAAGGGAGATTTCAGCTCTTGAAGAAGAATTAGAGAGATTAAAGAAAGTCTACAAAAAGTATTCTCCATTTCAGAAGTTATTATATACGTACAGTAGAGGGTTATTGTACTGTTTGCAGTATAGATGGAAGGATGGGCTAGACTGCTTATTAAAAACAGAAGTAATGGCTAAGGAACAAGGGTATCATGAAACGGGTATGTACTATAATATAGCGCTTGCATATACTCATTTAGATATCCATCACCTTGCAATTCATTTTGTGAATATAGCATTAGAAGGATTTCGTAGTGAATATAAGTTTAGAAATATAATTAATTGCCAGATACTTATTGCAGTAAGTTACACAGAAAAAGGTCAGTATGAAGAGGCCTTAAGAATGTATGAGAGTATATTGAGGGAGGCCACATCTTTTGCGGATAAGGATGTACTTTTAGCTATTACTTTAAGCAATATGGGAAGTATATATTATAAAAAAAGCAAATATCAGCAGGCGAAGAAATATTATTTGGATAGTCTGCAACTTCAAAAACAAGTAGATTTAAACTATCTAGATACAATATATGAACTGGCATTAGTATGCATTAAATTAGAAGAATTAGAAGAGGCAAAGGAATGGATTGATAAGGGAATTGTTGCAGCAAAACAAGAAGAGAGATTTAATGCAAAGTTATATTTGCTTTTAATTCTTAGATATAAACATTTTGAAGAAGCAAAAGATTATAAAGTATTTTTGGAAAATGAGGCTATTCCTTTGTATAAATCTGCGGGAAATAAAATAGAATTAAAGAAAGTATACGTTGAACTCGCAGAACATTTCGCTAGTTTATCGAGATTTGAGGAAAGTAATCGATATTATAGGTTAGTTATTGATTTGATGAATGATAATAAGGAGGAGTGAAAATGAAAAAGATGGTATTTGGAGTATTGGCGTTTATAGTAACTCTTACAGTTGCTGGAGGAATACATCAGTATAGTAGTAAACCTGATATCGTTGGTCAACAAGCTAAAACGGTTCAACAAATTAATTCATAACCAAAAAACCCCTTTCCAAACGGAAAGGGGTTTCTCAATATTTGCTCCCGAAAATTCTACAAAACTTGAGAAAACAATTATTTGAATTTTTAGTATATTAATAGTGGAAACATAATGATAATATGAAACTACTCTTTTTCAAAAATTTTTTATTAGGGGGAATGTTAGATGAAAAAGAAGAGTTTAGCGTTAGTGTTAGCGGCAGGAATGGCAGTTACTACGTTCGGAGGGACAGGCTCTGCATTTGCGGATTCTAAAAATGTACTCTCTACTAAGAAGTACAATGAGACGGTACAGTCACCTGAGTTTATTTCTGGTGATCTAACTGGAGCGACTGGTAAGAAAGCGGAATCTGTTGTGTTTGATTACTTAAACGCGGCAAAAGGTGATTATAAGTTAGGGGAAAAGAGTGCGCAAGATTCTTTCAAAGTGAAACAAGTGAAAAAAGACGCTGTAACTGATTCAACAGTAGTACGTATGCAACAAGTTTACGAGGGAGTACCTGTATGGGGATCTACTCAAGTAGCTCACGTAAGTAAAGATGGTTCTTTAAAGGTATTGTCTGGAACAGTTGCGCCTGATTTAGACAAAAAGGAAAAGTTAAAAAACAAAAATAAGATTGAAGGCGCAAAAGCAATTGAAATCGCGCAGCAAGATTTAGGAGTAACACCTAAATATGAGGTAGAACCAAAAGCGGACTTATATGTATATCAAAACGGTGAAGAAACGACATATGCATATGTTGTGAATTTAAACTTCTTAGATCCAAGCCCAGGAAATTACTACTATTTCATTGAGGCGGAAAGCGGTAAAGTATTAAATAAGTTTAATACAATTGATCATGTAACAAATGATGATAAGTCCCCAGTTAAACAAGATGCTCCTAAACAGGAAGCGAAAGCGGTTGTAAAGCCTGTAACAGGGACGAATAAAGTTGGAACTGGTAAAGGTGTATTAGGAGATACGAAATCGCTTAATACAACGTTATCTGGATCGTCTTACTATTTACAAGATAATACGCGCGGAGCAACAATTTTCACATATGATGCGAAAAACCGCTCAACATTACCAGGAACATTATGGGCAGATGCAGATAATGTTTTCAATGCAGCGTATGATGCAGCGGCAGTAGATGCTCATTACTATGCAGGTAAAACATATGATTACTATAAAGCTACATTTAACAGAAACTCTATTAATGATGCAGGAGCACCATTAAAATCAACAGTTCATTACGGAAGTAAGTATAATAATGCATTCTGGAACGGCTCACAAATGGTATACGGAGATGGTGATGGTGTAACATTCACTTCATTATCTGGTGGCATTGATGTAATTGGCCATGAATTAACACATGCTGTTACGGAAAATAGCTCGGATTTAATTTATCAAAATGAATCAGGAGCGTTAAATGAAGCAATTTCTGATATTTTTGGTACTTTAGTAGAATTCTATGATAACCGTAACCCAGATTGGGAGATTGGTGAAGATATTTATACACCTGGTCAGGCGGGAGATGCACTTCGTTCTATGAGTGATCCAGCGAAATATGGTGACCCAGACCATTATTCTAAGCGTTACACTGGTTCAAGTGATAACGGTGGCGTTCATACAAACAGTGGTATTATTAACAAACAAGCTTATTTATTAGCAAATGGTGGTACGCATTCTGGTGTAACTGTAACTGGTATCGGTAAAGATAAATTAGGTGCGATTTACTACCGTGCAAATACACAGTATTTCACGCAATCTACTACATTTAGTCAAGCTCGTGCTGGTGCAGTACAAGCTGCAGCTGATTTATATGGTGCTAGCTCTGCAGAAGTAGCAGCAGTTAAGCAATCATTTAGTGCTGTTGGTGTAAACTAAGGCTTTAAGGGATAGTTATTAATAAAATACCTCAAAAATAAAGAAGGAGCCTATGCTCCTTCTTTATTTTTTTCTCCATTTTTTCCACAAATAAAATAATCCAACACAACCTGCGATTGTAATAATCCATTTCGCTTCATTTGTTCCGTTAATGACATGATATGCAGAATATACTTCAATCAATAAAGCCGGTATTTTCCCTATTGTGCTGGCAATACTGAAAGAGAGTAATGACATTTTGCCTAGAGCTGCAAATAAAGTAACGATACTGGACGGAATGAAAGGAATAAAACGAAAAGATAGGACGAGTAGAAATGCCTCTCTGCCTTCTACGTAAAGAAGGCGCTCTACCTTTGGATACGTATTTACTTTATCGTGAGTGAACTTTTGAAGGCCTATACGATAAATATAAAACGAGATAATAGCGCCTAATGCCTCACCTGCGATCGAAATGATTGTGCCATTTGTTACACCGAAGAGCTGTATATTAATGGCGGTCAAAAAAATACTAGGGATAAAACCTAAAAGACTGATGATGATGTTGATTAAGATACTAAGTGGAATTGCGATTGAATAATAGTCTGTTAAGAAGTTTTGAATTGTTTCAGCCATTCTTTAAAATCCTTTATCTTTTTTTGCATTACACCATATTTACATTGTATAGGCAAGTGCAAATTTACATAATGTAGAAAACAGTTGATAGAAAGCGATTTGTATACCTTATATAGGTATTAGGTATATGAAAGTAGGGGTATATTTAGTTTGTTTAAAAAACACTCCATAAATCCTGTATTTAAAGGGTTTATGGAGTGTTTTGATTGGTGTTTTCATCTGGGAAATAATTATAAAAACATGGGGGTATATTTTAAAAAGGGCGAAAAACAGTGATTTGATGAAAGGGGGGTGGAAAATATAGCAAAATGAATGAGGATTTTAAAACTGTATACATTTTTTCTTTGTGAAATTGACTTTTAGTGGAGTTACGATAATAATCATGGAAGAGGTGATACGATGAAACGATTAAGTAGTCTTTTCTTGAGTAGTTTATTGGCACTAATGCTGATTTTAAGTGGATGTGCAGGAAAAGAACAAAAAACAGAAAAACCAAAAGAGGATCATTCTACATCAGTAGAAAAAATTAGTGATAATATTTTAGATGAAATGGAAGGGCCACCTAAAAATGGTCATACGATTGAAAGGCATGTAGGCAAATCAGAAGAGGATTTGAAGAATCGTTTGAAGACAGATAAAGTTTCAGCGGCAAGTACATACTATGATAAGGAAACAGCGACAAAGGCTGTGAAAGATAGTTTAAAACAACATGATAAAGAAATTCAGGATTGGTTGAAAAACTCTAAAGAGGCTCGTCTTGTATTGAATACAACTCATTCATTCCCAGTTGGAAAAACAGTAATAAAGAAAAATATGAATGTAAAAGACAAACTAGTAAAGACTGTTACTGTTTTAGCGAGAGATAAATCAGGAAATCTAGGATTTAAGATTATTACTTCTTATCCATCAGATAAATAAAGGGGGGAGTATATATGTATCCAACATTACAATACTTTCTTAAATCGTACTGTACGTTAAGTATTCATGAGGATGAAATAGTAAGCGTAATGGAAGAGTTTATAGAGCAAGAGGACGAAGAGATTGTTTTGAAATTACGCGATGAATTAGTAAATATGAAGAAAAAGAACGCGTGGGAAGAAGCGTGCGTATTAGCTGCGAAGCAAGGCAATCGTGTGTGGTCTTTAGAAGAAACGAAAGATCATCTGGAAATTTTTTTACTATTATTGCAAAAGAAAAAGGCGTGAGTAGATCACGCCTTTTTGTATACGCTTTTTGAAATTTGTCCGTTTGATATTATCTCATTGTTTTGGGGCACTTTTATATACGCTTTTTGAAATTTGTCCATTTGAGAGTACTTCACCGTTTTGTGTTACTTTTTTATACGTAACCGCTGTTATTTTATCACCAGTATTACTAATTACTTGAGAAGAAACTTCAACATTTTTACCAGTATTTGTACCGAAAATACGTGTAGTAATACTACCGCCATTTGAAAATGCTTGAATGTAAATATGCTTACCTGTATTGTTTTTAAATTTTAAATCCGGACCATAATCTGCCACTGCTGCATCCTGCCCAAGTGGTAAATAATTTACGGGCATAGAATGATTGCTTCGAGAAACAATTCCTAAATCTGCCCTTAAAGCTGCGCTGTATAAAGTACTACTTACTTGGCAAACGCCTCCGCCTGCACTTTGTATAACTTTACCTTGTGAATATACTGCTGCGGATTTATAACCATGTGCAGCATCAGTTACGCCAACACGGCCATTAAAACTAAACGTTTCATCAGGTGCTACAATAACTCCACTTAACGTATTAGCTGACTTATTTACGTTATAGGATTGATTTCCATTACGGCCAGCCATTGGGGTAGAATATTCAGCAATCACTTCTTTAATCCCCATTTGTTGTATATCTTCTGTAGAACGTTCAGGTTTTATTAGTGTAACTGGTAATACAACATCGGGTGCGCCAGAAGTAATAGCTGCGCTTGTTAAATCGGTTAATTTTCCTTTATCAATTTTTTCTCCATTTTGACTTTGGCTAATATTTACTGTAGAGCCTTCAACACTTAATTCGGCGTTGACAGGATTTTTTAATGTTTCATTATATTTATCCTTTATAAAGGTTTCATAAGTTGTTGTATTTAATTGTGGTGTTAATTTATAGTCACGTTTTACTTCACCGTTTTCAGCTTGCTTACGCATGTTGTAACGATTCATTACGTTCCCTTCTTGTTCTTTAAAGATATTGTCGACAATATCCTTCTCTTTATAATCTACTCCTAAATCTTTCCACGTGTAATTTTGCTTATCATTTTGGAATACGTAGTTAAGAGATTTTTGATTTAATTCATTCATCTTTTGATTAACAAGGGCTTGAATATCTGCTTTATTTTTTCCATCAAGAGAAATACCTTCAAATGTAGTGTTTGGTAGTGCAGTTGTATTTAGTTGATTATTTAATTTGGATACATATTGATATCCACCAATACCACCAACACAAAGTAATATGCCACCAGCAATAGCGGAACCAATCAGTATTTTGCTTAGCTTCATTTATTTCCCCCCAGAAAAATTTTTATAAATATATGTATTACATTTTTTGTATAAAAATGATGAAAATAACATTATGTACGTCCTAGTATACTATTATTTTCACTATGTGTGTAATGTTTTCATAAAAAATGTTACACTGCTGTAATAATTGTCTCTTTTTGTCACAATATGCATGAGAAATATGTTGAAAATTATAATAAAAAGGCTGCTTAGAAAAATCTAGCAGCCTTTTTATTATAATTTTTTATGCTCATTTTTATTCGTAACACCGAGATGTTCTTGTGTAATAATTGTCTCTTTTTGTCACAATATGCATGAGAAATATGTTGAAAATTATAATAAAAAGGCTGCTTAGAAAAAGCCTTTTTATTATAATTTTTTATGCTCATTTTTATTCGTAACACCGAGATGTTCTTGAAGTGTTGTCGATATATCATTAACACTCTTTTCGTTTGGAACGTAATAATAAATACCACCTATATATTTATCAGTACCTTCCACTTGCAATTTATCCATTTTTAAATTTGAATCCATTGAATTTTTTGCAATAGTCATCATATCATCAAAAGTTAAATTTGTTTTTAAGTCTGTATCGACAGCATCTAATAGGCTTCCGATTTTATTAATGGAATTGAGAGATAGGGCTTTTTCAGCAATAGCCTCTAAAACAAGTTGTTGTCGTTGACCACGCATATAATCACTATCAATATGACGCGTTCTAGCTAGTGCAAGTGCTTCTTCTCCATTTAAATGTTGACGCCCTTTTTTTAGGTGAATTGCATCTGCTTCGTCGCTACTATTTTGTTCTGTGAACTCAACTGGAACGTCGACAGTTATACCACCTAGAGAATCAACAATCTTGATAAAGGATTTGAAATTAAATTTTACATAGTAATCAACTGGTACATCTAAAAATTTTTCTACTGTATCAATTGTGCTGTCTACACCACCAAATACATGTGCATGTGTAATTTTATCATATTTATCACGTGATTTAATGAAGACGCGTGAATCACGTGGAATGCTGACTAGTTTAACAGATTTATCATTTTTATTAATTGTTGCAAGTAGTAATGCATCTGTACGAGTCGCTTTTCCGTAACCTTTTTCCCTGATATCACTTTCATCAACACCCATGATCAGGACAGAAATATTATCAGTCATAGGTTTAACAGCTTTTTCACGTTTGCTGGATTTATCTCCTCGGCCGAGTTCAGAATAAGCGTTGCTTAAGACGGATTTTGCTTTACTGTATATATGGAAGGAATAGCCTCCTGCTCCCATTGCTACAATAAGTAAGGGAATAAGAATGAACCAAAGTAGGCGCTTTTTCTTTGAGCGTCCTTTTTTGGCTCGAGTTTCGTTGTTAATGTCGGATTTCATCATTTTTTCTCCTTTAAAACAATCAAAGTGTATACATTTAGAAGCGTATTAAAACACATAAAAAATATTTTACGCTAAATAAAAGGTATTGTACATGTATAAAAAATAGATGTATTGATTATTTATAAGACATCTATTCGTTATTGTATACAAAAGACAGGGATAAGAAAATGATAAAATTTTACCTAATTAAAGCATAATACTTACAATAATCGCAGATAAAATACTAACAAGAGTAGCGCCGTATAGTAATTTTAGGCCGAAGCGGGCAACAACATTTCCTTGTTCTTCGTTTAACCCTTTTACCGCACCGGAAATAATTCCAATGGAAGAAAAGTTGGCAAAAGAAACGAGGAAGACAGAAATAATACCAACTGTACGGATAGAGAGAGTGCTGGAAATTTTACTAAGATCCATCATTGCTACAAATTCATTTGTTACAAGCTTTGTTGCCATAATGCTACCCGCTGTGACAATTTCAGAACTTGGTACGCCGATAAGAAATGCAATAGGGGCGAATACATAGCCTATTAATTGTTGGAAAGTAATGCCGAATATAATGAGGAATAGGTCATTAATGCAACTCATTAATGCGACGAATCCAATGAGCATAGCACCGACGACAATTGCTACACGAAAACCATCAAGAATGTATTCTCCAAGCATTTCAAAGAAACTTTGTTTTCCCCCTTTTATTACCAAAATGTCTTCATCATCGTTAACGTCGTAAGGGTTAATAATGAGTACGATAATAAAACCACTAAATAAATTGAGAACGAGTGCGGTTACTACATATTTTGGTTCAATCATTGTCATATAGGCACCGACAATGGACATAGATACTGTTGACATAGCAGAGGCGCAAAGTGTATATAGTCGATGTTTTGGAATTTGGGCTAATTGTTTTTTAACCGTAATAAAAACTTCTGATTGGCCGACAATAGCGGAAGCGATGGCGTTGTAAGATTCTAATTTCCCAAGACCGTTTATTTTACTAAGAAAGAAACCAATCCAACGAATAAAGAATGGTAGTATTTTGAAATGTTGTAATATACCAATTAAGACGGAGATAAAGACAATCGGTAATAATACGTTAAGGAAAAATGGCATTTCCCCTTTATTTGCAAGACCGCCAAATACAAAGTTTATACCACTGGCAGCATACTCAAGTAGCCTCGTAAACAGGCTAGAAATTACCGTAATAAGTATGAGACCAATTTCTGTATTTAATAATAAATAGGTTAAAATTAATTGTATAATAAGCATGATAAAAATTGGTTTAAATTTAATATGTTTCTTATTGTTGCTAGCAATATAAGCAAGGAAGAAAACAACGATAAGTCCCGCGAAAAAAGTAATAAATTTCATAGTAAGCCCCCTAAAAGAGATATTCTGCTATATATGTTTTTCATTTCAAGGGAGAATATGCATCTTTGGTAAAGAAAGGAATAGAGAGAGCATGAATATATGTAGAGTGCACCACGTTGCAATTATTTGTTCGAATTATGAACTGTCAAAGGATTTTTATACTCGGATATTAGGTTTTAAAGCGATAAATGAAGTATATAGAAAAGAACGAGATTCTTATAAGTTAGATTTATGTGTAGGGGAAGAGTATCAAATTGAATTATTTTCATTTCCTAGTCCACCTGAGCGCCCAAGTTTTCCAGAAGCAGCTGGACTTAGACATTTAGCATTTGCTGTTACAAATATAGAAGAAGCTGTAAACCATTTAAAACAATGCGGTGTGGAGACTGAAGCGATACGTATGGATGAAATTACGGATAAAAAATTTGTCTTTTTCCAAGATCCTGATGGCTTGCCTTTAGAATTGTATGAGGCTTGAAATTGGTGAATTTTATATAGGGTTGCTTTCAAATAAATGAAGAAACTAAAGTGAAACTTCTTTTTTAAAGGAGGTGTAACTTTAGCTAAGAAAGCTAAAGGACATATGTGGATATTTTAAAATTACTGATGGTAGCCATCCTTATTGCGTTAACAGCATTTTTTGTGGCTGTTGAGTTTGCAATTATTAAGGTGCGTAGCAGTCGTATTGATCAACTCGTTAGTGAAAAACGACGAGGAGCATTGGCAGCTAAAAAAGTAACTTCGAATTTAGATGAGTATTTATCAGCATGTCAGTTAGGTATTACAATTACTGCTTTAGGGCTTGGGTGGTTAGGAGAGCCCACTATAAAACATATACTCGAGCCGTTGTTTTTAAAACTACACCTATCTCCTGCAATTGCAAGTACAGTTTCATTTATTATTGCCTTTGCAGTTATTACGTTTTTACATGTTGTCATTGGTGAACTTGCTCCGAAGACGCTCGCTATACAAAGGGCAGAGCAAGTTAGCTTATTATTATCGAAGCCAATTATTTACTTTTACCGAGTAATGTATCCGTTTATTTGGGCTTTAAATGGTTCTGCAAGGCTTGTAACAGGGTTATTCGGATTACATCCGGCTTCTGAACATGAAGTAGCTCATTCGGAGGAAGAATTACGATTAATCTTATCTGAGAGTTATGAGAGTGGAGAGATTAATCAAAGGGAATTTAAATATGTAAATAATATTTTTGAATTCGATAATAGAGTCGCAAAGGAAATTATGGTACCTCGTACGGAAGTTGTAGGTTTATATGAGGACGAACCATTTGAAACACATATTAAAATAATCGCACAAGAAAAGTACACGAGATATCCCGTATTTGGTGAAGATAAAGATGAAATTATTGGGATGGTTAATGTAAAGGATTTATTTATTCGTTATATGGATGGTGATCGAGAAGAGGGGTGCTCGATTACGCCATATACAAGGCCAGTTATTGAAGTGTTAGAAAATATCCCTATTCATGATTTGCTATTACAAATGCAAAGAAAACGAATTCCATTAGCTGTATTATATGATGAATATGGTGGTACAGCGGGGATCGTTACACTAGAAGATATTTTAGAAGAAATTGTTGGAGAAATCCGAGATGAATACGATGAAGATGAGCATCCACCTATAGAACATATAAGTGAAGTGTGTAAAATTGTAGAGGGGAAAGTGCTTATTAGCGAAGTAAATGATTTATTTGGCATACATTTGGTCGCTGATGATGTTGATACAATTGGTGGTTGGATTATGGTACAAAAACAGATCGTTGCTGAGGGGGATATTATTGAGAAACACGGCTTTTCTTTTAAAGTTCTTGAAAAGGATATGCATCAAATTAAGCGAGTTGAAATAAAGAAAGTAGAAGAGTGAATGGATTTTCTATTATATAAACTTTAATAAAAAGTATATATAGAAAAATAAATGTTTGCGCTTTCAAAAAAGGTGCTATATAGTGAAAGTGGATACTGAAGAATTCATTTAATGATACTCGTATTTTATAGGGCGAATTCTTTAGATAAGGATTTAGAATGAAAAGTATAGGTGATGAAAAATGATAGCAACGAAGGATATACGTATAGAAAAAGATTTTTTAGGTGAAAAGGAAGTACCGAGTGTAGCTTATTATGGTGTACAAACATTACGTGCCGTAGAAAACTTTCCTATTACAGGATACCGCATTCATCCGTCACTCATTACGGCAATGGCAATTGTAAAAAAAGCGGCAGCGCTTGCGAATATAGATACAGGTTACTTAGCTAAAGATATCGGACAAGAAATTGCAGAAGCGGCACAAGAGATTGTTGATGGAAAGTTCCATGATCAATTTATCGTAGACCCGATTCAAGGCGGAGCAGGTACTTCAATTAATATGAATACTAATGAAGTAATTGCTAATAGAGCGCTAGAACGTATGGGATACGAAAAAGGTGAATATGCGAAAATTAGCCCAAACACTCATGTGAACATGGCCCAATCAACAAATGATGCGTTTCCAACTGGGATTCATATAGCAACTCTTATGATGCTGGAAGAACTTCTTGTTACAATGGAAGAACTTCACTCTGCTTTTCATGATAAAGCAAAAGAGTTCGATCACGTTATTAAAATGGGGCGTACGCATTTGCAAGATGCAGTTCCAATTCGCCTTGGACAAGAATTTGAAGCATATAGCAGAGTGCTAGAGCGTGATATAAAAAGAATTAAACAGTCTCGTCAACATTTATACGAAGTTAATATGGGTGCGACAGCTGTCGGTACGGGATTAAATGCAAACCCTACTTATATAGAACAAGTTGTGAAGCATTTACGAACTTTTAGTGGTTTCCCTCTTGTTGGTGCAGAGCACTTAGTTGATGCGACGCAAAACACAGATGCATATACAGAAGTATCTGCAGCACTAAAAGTATGTATGATGAATATGTCTAAAATTGCAAATGACCTTCGTATTATGGCGTCTGGTCCACGTGTTGGGTTGGCGGAAATTCAATTACCAGCTCGTCAACCAGGTTCATCTATTATGCCGGGGAAAGTAAATCCAGTTATGGCAGAAGTAATTAACCAAGTTGCTTTCCAAGTAATTGGAAATGACCATACAATTTGCTTAGCGTCAGAAGCTGGACAATTAGAGTTAAATGTAATGGAGCCGGTATTAGTATTTAATTTAATTCAATCCATCAGTATTATGAATAACGGTTTCCGTGTATTCCGTGAATACTGTATAAAGGGAATTACAGCGAATGAAGAGTTGCTTAAGCAATATGTTGAAAAAAGTGTTGGAGTTATTACAGCAGTGAATCCTCATATTGGTTATGAAGCAGCTTCTCGCATTGCACGTGAAGCAATTGCGACAGGAAAATCTGTTAGGGAGCTATGTTTAGAACATGGTGTACTTACAGCAGAAGAGCTTGATATTATTTTGGATCCATACGAAATGACGCATCCTGAAATTGCTGGTGCTTCTTTATTAAAGACTAAAAAAATGTAATGTAAAAAGCACCGATCCATTTGGATCGGTGCTTTTTTTTAGAAGATATTAAATACAGAGTTAAGTTGAAGTAAGCTAATAATAGCTAAGAAGATTAAACTATATTTCATTACTATTTTAAATAGAGCAGATTCTTGACCAACTAGTCCAACTGCTGCACAAGCAACTGCTACAGATTGTGGTGAAACCATTTTTGCGATTGTACCACCAACTACGTTTAATGAAACGAGAGTAGATGGTACGATGTTTAACTGATCGGCAGTTACTGCTTGAAGTGGTGCGAATAATGAACCACTTGATACGACTGAACCTGTAATGAATACGCCAATCCATCCTAAGATTGGAGAAAGAACTGGGAATGCATTACCAGTAGAAGAGAATGCAAGTCCAAGTGTAGATGACATACCAGAGTAGTTTTCTACGTAAGCTAAAGCGATAACGCTACAAATTGTATATACTGGAACTTTTAGTTCTTTTATTGTTTCGATCATTAATTCTTTAATCATTTTGCCGTTTACACGGTAGACGATAAGTGAAACGATGATTGCTAATACAATCGCAGTAGTTGTAGAAGAGAATACATCTAATTTGAAAATCGCTGCGAAAGGTGTATCAGCCTTTGTAATTGGTGCAGTTTTCATAACCTCATTATGAAGACCAGGGAATTGAATGTTAAATACTAAGTTTGCCAATGGACCATCCGGAGCAAATAAAGCTTTAATTGGTTTTAAATTAAAGATTGTTACAAATGCAGTTAAGAATACGAATGGGGACCAAGCATATAAAATTTGATTGAATGTATGAGATTCTTTTTCTTCTTGTTTTTCTTCTTTAGCAGAAGATTTTGGTTGCCAAACACGTAAGAATAATGTAAGAGCGACCATACTTACGACTGCTGCGAAAATATTAGTAAGTTCAGCGCCTAAGAAGTAAGTCACAAGGAACTGAGTAATTGCGAAAGAAACACCACTTACAAGAATACCTTGCCAAGTTTCTTTAATGCCTTTAAATCCATCTACCATTGAAACAAGTAAGAACGGTAAAACAATGCTAATGAATGGCAAAATGTAAACAGCTTGACGACCGACAGTTAATGCATCTAGCCCAGTTAATTGTGCAGGTACTGTAACTGGAATACCCATAGCACCCATAGCACCACCAGCGATATTAGCTACTAAGCAAATACCTGCTGCTTTTAATGGATTAAAGCCCATACCTACAAGTAATGCAGCTGTAATAGCAACTGGAACACCGAAACCAGCTGCGCCTTCTAAGAAAGCACCGAAAGAATAAGCGATTAATAATACTTGTAAACGCTGATCATTTGTAATACTTGAAATGCTATCACGAATGACATTGAATTGTTCTGTTTTAACAGTTAATTTGTAAAGGAAGATAGCTGCGATAACGATAGTACAAATTGGATAAAATCCAGATAAAACACCGAATCCGGCAGATGCCACAGCTACAGTTGCGGGCATTTTATAAACAAATATAGCAAGAATAATAGCGACGATCACACTATAAAGCCCAGCCATGTAACCTTTCATTTTGAATCCCACTAAACAAATAATGAAGCAAAAAATTGGGAGTGCTGCGATTAGTGCAGATAACCAAATATTGTTTAATGGGTCATAAATTTGTGTCCAAGTACTCATAATAATGACAACTCCTATCTATTATATGTGAAGAAATTCACATTATTTGTGAAACTATTCACAATCAACTCACATGCTTAGTATATTCTCCTTCAACACTATTGTCAACGTGAAAAAGTATAATTATTCCATAATAGTATTAAAAGTAACATTTTGTTCATAAAGTAGACAAAAAGCGTAATCAAATTGATTTGATTACGCTTCTATAAATTATTTACATATTCTTTCATTTTTTCATATGTCATTGGTCCTACATGCTTATATTGAATGACACCGTTTGTATCGATGACAAAAGATGTTGGAATGCTGATGATTTGATATGTGGCACTTGCCTGGCCTTTCTGATCTAATAGGACGGGGAAGGTATATTTGTTTTCTTCAAGAAATTGTTTTACATTATTCGGGTCTTTTTCAGTAGCTGTCGCATTTACAGCAACAATTTCAATCCCCATATCTTTAGTATCGTGATAAAACTTTTCCATATCAGGCATTTCTATTTTGCATGGACCACACCAGCTTGCCCAAAAATTCAATATTACTTTTTTTCCTTTAAAGTCTGTAAGACGAACTTCTTGACCAGTGGTTGTTTCCAGAAGGAAATCGAGGGCAGCATTGCCAACTTCAGTTCCAATGGGGATGTTTGATTTTGAAGCTATATCTTCTTTTTTGTATAGGAAGTGATTGATAATGGTCCAGCCAACCGCAATGCTAATTAACGCAAAAATAAACCATTTTTTAATATTACATCATCCTCCTTACTTAAATTTCCTTTTTATCGTAACAAAGTGGTTAAATATGGTCAAATTACTTTACGATAGGTTATCAATTATGGACGATATTTTACAATATCATTACTGTACATTTCAGTAAGGTGAAAATATAACAAAAAGCCTGATAAAACAACGTTTGTAAGCAAAGTATTGCTAGCCCTTTGTTTTGCTTTTTTATTGTATCATATAGTATAATATTCAAAATCAGGTGGGATTTTTTCTTGAACTGTGTGCTGATAAAAGTCGGAAAACTTTCTCAGCATTATAGGTTGATAAAGTTATGTCGTAACAGGAAATATAAGAACAGATATATAAATAAATAAAGAGAAAATAAAAAATGAAAATGAGGGGAATTTTATGAACCAAAACCAATTTGACTGTCGTATTTCAGAAGAAGACGTACAGATGTTAAGAGCATTAGCTCATCCACTTCGTCTACGTTTAGTAATGGAACTGATGCAGCGTGGAACATGTAATGTAACACAATTACAAGAGGTATTAGAAATTCCGCAATCAACTGTTTCGCAGCATTTAACGAAATTAAAACAAAATAAAGTAGTACGCTTTGAGAGACGCGGGTTAGAAGTGTACTACCAAATTCATAACGATAAAGTAAGTGAAGTAGTAAAAACATTATTTTCTTAATTTTTGAATATTATGGAAAGAAGACGTGTGAAATATACGTCTTTTTTTATTTGGAAAGGATCTAATAATAGGAAGATTTGAGAGCGTATATATTAGCGTGTTAGAAAGAAACAAACTATCGGTTGAAGTGCTAAATTGACGGAATATATTCTGAAGGGATATGAAAAGATAGAAAGGAGTGTTGTAAGCCAAAGGAGGAATAATATAATGGATGTAAAACGTGTGAAACAGATATTATCTTCTTCAAGTAGAATTGATGTTACATACGAGGGAGTCCCCGTATGGATTGAGAGCTGTGATGAGCAGAAGGGGAGTGCTCAAGTGTATGACGTATCCAACCCAGGAGAGAGGGTTCACGTGGATGTGACGGCTTTAGAAGAGATGTAATAGAAAAGACGCTTCTAATTTTAGAAGCGTCTTTTTGTGTGTTATTCCATCATACTTGCAACTTTTTTAGAGAAGAGAAGAAGTACAAAGCCTAAGATGATAACGATAATACCGATACTTGCAAATACTTCAAGGTATCCTAATGATTGTGTAAAGGAAGCAAGTTTACCTGCTAACCAGTTAGCCATACCCGTACCAGCTAACCATACCCCCATTAGTAATGATGCTAATTTTACAGGAGCGATTGCACTTACCATTGATAGACCGATTGGTGATAAGAATAGCTCACCAATTGTATGGAAGAGATAAGTGATAACGATGAATAATAAATTTGCTTTTACAGTTATATCTGCTTCACTACTTCCAGTTTTTAGAACTGCTAATGTTAAAACAAGATAACCTATACCTAGTAAAATCATACCAAATGCCATTTTTGTTGGCACTTTTAAATCACCGCGTTTTGTTTTAGAAAGTTTTAACCATAGCATAGATACAAATGGTGCAAGTAGTACGATGAATGCTGGGTTAACGGATTGGAACCAAGATGTTGGCACTTCCCAACCGAAAATTGTACGATCAACAAATTTATTTGTATAAAGTGTTAGAGAACTACCAGCTTGTTCAAATCCTGCCCAGAAGAATACTACGAAACAAGTTAAAATTACAATTGCCCAAGTACGATTTTTCTCTTGTTTTGTTAAAGGTTTCTTTTCGACTACAGGCTGATTTTTTGATCTTTTACCGACAACTGTTGTTCCTGCTTTACCAAGGTAACGAGGAGCTAATAAGTTGAAAACAATTTGTCCAATAATCATACCGATACAAGCTGCTAAGAATCCGTATTTATATCCCATAACAATAACGCCATTAGCGCTTGTTTTAAAGAAATCTTCTGCTAAAAATCCACAAATAAGTGGAGCGAAGAAAGCACCTACGTTAATACCCATATAGAAGATAGTAAATGCACTGTCACGACGTGAATCATTTTCACCATACAATTCACCTAACAGTGTAGAAATATTTGGTTTGAAGAATCCATTACCAATAACTAATAGTATTAATCCAAGGAATAGTCCTGTTTTTGTATTCATTGAGAATAGTACAAAGTTGCCGATTGCCATAATAATTCCGCCGAGAGTAATGGCATGACGTCTTGTAATATAATGATCCGTTAGCCATCCGCCTATAATTGGCATGAAATATACTGCCGCTGTAAAAGTACCATATAATTGCACTGCGACTGCCTTATCAAATCCTAACCCGCCACTAACAGCAGCAGTTGTTAAATAAAGAACTAAAAGGCCGCGCATTCCATAATAACTAAATCTTTCCCACATTTCTGTTAAGAACAACAAATATAATCCTGGTGGATGTTTTTTTGGTGATTGTTGTTCTCCAGCTTTGTCTAATTTTAAAGCTGTATCCATTTTTGTTTCCCCCTAATCCTGTATAACGGATATTTATGTAATTATTTTAATTCACAAAATATTTAGAAGTCAATAGAATTATATGGAAATAGCAAGAAAATTTATGAAAAAATCTATTTTTCTTCAACCGTTATTATATTTTTCCCTGAAAACAAGATAATAAGCGTTTTCAAATGTAGTAATTGAATTCTAAAATAAAGTAAAATAGTGATAAATCAGAAAATTTAGATTAAAATATTTATTCTGATATAGAGAAAATATACTATATTTACTTTTATAATATAACATATCGGGAATAAAAATACAAAATGAAATAATGTGACACTTCAGTGAAATGAAAAAACCAGCTCCATAAAAGAGGGAGCTGGTTACAATGAAATTATTTAACAAAGCGTTTTTCAATGTCGTCTAGTAGTAAGTTAGCAGCCATTACACCGCCAGCTGTATTCCAAATAACGTCGTCAACTTTGTATGCTTTTCCGTTCTTTACTGCATTTAAGTTTTTAAAGAGAGGGTCGTTTATATATTCTTTTTCTAGTTCAGAACCTTTTTTCTCATTGCCTTTATCGAATGTGAAGTAGAATAATACATCGCCATCCATTGCCGAAATACGCTCTTTAGATACGTTACGTTCTGCGAAATCATCTTTGTTTTGATCTCCAGGACGTTTAAATCCAAGTTCTTTTAAAATAACACCAGAGAATGTATCGCCATGATAAATACGAACATCACCAGGCATAAAGCGTACCATAGAAATTTCTTGATTTACTGTATCACCAAGTTTGCCTTTTAAATCTTCCATACGTTTTCCGTAATCAGCTAAAACTTTTTGACCTTCTTTTTCCTTATTTAAAGCTTTTGCATAAAATTTGAAGTTATCTTTCCATTCACCACGTAATGTTTCCGAGAAAACAGTAGGTGCAATAGCTTTTAATTGCTCATACACTTTTTCGTGGCGCATTTTGTTACCGATAATTAAGTCTGGTTTTAAAGAAGCGATAGTTTCAACGTTAACTTGTCCTTCATCGCCAACAACTTTTACATCTTTCATTTTATCCTTAATATGCGGATACCATGGGTCACCCGTCCAAGACTTTACAGCCCCAACTGGTTTTACACCTAATTCGAGTAAAGCTTCAGTTCCTTCATTAGTTAAAATAACTACACGTTTTGGATTGGCAGGAACTTCTGTTTTACCCATTGCGTGCTCAACCGTAATCATTTCTTTTTTATTATCTTCTTTTGTTGATTCTTCTTTGTTATTTGATTTTCCACAAGCACTTAAAAGAAGTGAAAAAGCTAGTAAAAATACAAATACTGTAAACGATTTCTTTTGCATGAAATTCATTATGTACCCCCTACATGTTGAGAATATTTTTCAATAGCAAGCATGATGTTAAGCCTTTATCTTTGGATTGTCAATATATATTACTGAAAATAGTTCTCATTATCGTTGACAATGAGAATTAAGTTGAAATACACTTACAACGTATCATTATACATTGAAGGGGAAACGCTGCATGTTATTAAAAACAAATCAAGCAAAATGGATTGGATTACTTGTTGGAATCATTGCAGTCGTTATTTGTATTTGGGGAAGCATTATTTTCGGATATACAAATACGAGCTGGAAATTAGCTTTAGATGCTTTTTTCCATTTTAATGGTTCAAATGAGCATATTATTATTCAAAATGTGCGTCTACCAAGGGCGTTAATTGCAGCAAGTGTTGGTGCTAGTTTAGCCATTGCAGGTTGTTTAATGCAAACTTTAACAAAGAATCCGCTTGCTTCTCCAGATTTTATTGGATTAAATTCAGGCGCTGCGTTCTTTATAGTTGTAGCAATTGTACTCTTTTCCGTGACATCATTATCAGCTTTCACATGGATTGCCTTTTTAGGAGCGGCAGTTGCAGCAGTACTTGTATTTGCCTCTAGTTCTTTAGGAAAAGAAGGGACAACGCCTCTTAAGTTAACATTAGCAGGTGTAGCGATAAGCGCTTTATTTTCATCATTAACACAAGGGTTACTTGTATTAAATGAAAAAGCATTTGAAGAAGTGTTATTTTGGCTTGCCGGATCTGTGCAAGGAAGAAAGTTAGAGATTTTACAATCAGTATTCCCGTATTTATTAATAGGCTGGATTGCATCTTTTATGATGGCAGGGAAAGTAAATACATTAATGATGGGGGAAGATGTTGCAAAGGGGCTCGGACAACGAACGATTTTAATGAAATCATTCGTGTTACTTATTATTGTACTGTTGTCTGGTGGTTCAGTTGCGGTTGCTGGTCCAATTGGATTTATTGGCATCGTTACTCCTCATTTCGCAAGAGCTCTTGTTGGGGTAGATCACAGATGGAGAGTACCCTATAGCGGATTGTTAGGTGCAATACTATTAATCTTGGCTGATATAGCAGCAAGATATGTCATTATGCCACAAGAAGTACCAGTAGGGGTTATGACAGCATTTATCGGGGCCCCATTCTTTATTTATATTGCACGTAAGAGAGGGCTTAGCAAATGAAGAAGTATATTCCGTTTCGTATTGGAAAAGGCGAGCTCTCGTTTTTAATGTATAAACGAGCTTGTCTCGTCTTATTGAGTTTACTAGTTGTTTTAATAGGATTATTTTTTGCGAGTGCAGGTATGGGGGATATGAAAATTGCTCCTTATGACGTATGGCAAGCGATTACCGGAAATAGTGATGCGATGTCAAATATGGTTGTAAATAAATTTCGTATGCCGCGTATTTTAATTGCTATCCTCGTAGGAATTGCGCTTGCGGTAGCGGGCTGTATTTTACAAGGGCTCGTTCGAAACCCACTTGCTTCTCCTGATATCATCGGAATTACGGGCGGGGCAAGTGTTGCAGTTGTACTCTTTTTAGCTATATTTAGTGATAAAAACAATGCGTTAACAGTAAGCATTCATTATATGCCGCTAGCAGCTTTTGCTGGGGCAACAATTGTAGCGTTTTTTGTATATTTATTTGCCTGGAAAAATGATGGATTATCACCGATTAGTCTTGTTTTAATTGGTGTTGGATTTTGGGCATTAACGAAAGCAGCAACAACTTTATTTATGTTGTTAGCACCAATTTATCAAGCAAGTCAAGCGAATGTATGGATCACAGGTACTGTTTATGGCTCTTCGTGGCAAAATGTTATGGTACTTGCGCCGTGGGTTCTCATTTTAACGACAATATCATTTATCGCTGCGAGACATTTAAATGCACAAGAGCTAGGGGATGATATAGCAGTGGGACTTGGTGTTCCTTTAACGAAGTCGCGTGTATTTATGTTGTTACTTAGTACAGCTTTAATTGGCGGGGCAGTTGCCTTTGCAGGAGGAATTGGATTTGTTGGTTTAATGGCACCTCATATTTCGCGAAGATTAGTTGGTTCTTTCTACGGTGCATTGCTCCCAGTTGCGGCGATTATCGGTGCAATTCTAGTACTCGCTGCAGATTTAATTGGGCGTACAGTTTTCACACCACTTGAAATTCCAGCAGGGGTATTTACATCAGCAATTGGTGCACCTTATTTTATTTATTTACTTTATAAAAGTCGGAATTCATAAAGGGAGATGAATATGCAAAAAGCATTGGAGACGAAACGCTTGACGCTGTCGTATGGTGAAACGATTATTATTGATGAGCTGAATTTAGAAATTCCAAAAGGGGAAATTACAATCTTCATCGGTTCTAACGGTTGTGGGAAATCAACTTTATTACGTTCACTAGCTAGATTATTAAAGCCAACAACCGGTGACATTTTGTTAGATAATCAAGCAATTCAAAGTATGCAAACGAAGCAAATCGCTCGTCAAATGGCGATTTTACCGCAAGGGCCACAAGCACCGGAAGGACTTACGGTATTACAACTTGTAAAGCAAGGACGTTATCCATATCAAACATGGCTGAAGCAATGGTCCGAAAAAGATGAGGAAATGGTACAAAAAGCGCTTGCTGCAACGGGTATGACAGAATTTGCTGAGCGTGATGTTCATGCCCTTTCAGGTGGACAACGTCAACGTGCTTGGATTGCAATGACCCTTGCACAAGATACAGATATTATTTTGCTTGATGAGCCGACTACATATTTAGATATGACGCACCAAATTGAAGTGTTAGATTTATTATTCGAATTAAATGAAACAGAGCAAAGAACGATTGTTATGGTATTGCACGATTTAAATTTGGCATGTCGTTATGCAGACAACATTGTAGCTATTCAAGATAAACAAATATATGCGCAAGGTAAACCAGAAGAAGTTATTGACCAGAAGTTAGTTCGGGATGTATTCCGTATGGAGTGTCAAATAAGCGCTGATCCGTTATTTGGGACACCGCTCTGTATCCCGCATGGAAGAGGAAGACGTGTACTTAAAGAGGCTGTTCAGGCGATGAGATAACGAAAAAAGACGATGAGGATTCATCGTCTTTTTTACCCCGCATTAACGGGCAGTAAGATCCCCATCTCAAAATCCAGCGAAAGCAAAGAAGCTGGTTGGGGGATCAACTGCCCGTAAAAGCCCGATTGGTGCGGGCTAATAATCAGTGGGGGATGAACATCCCCCACTGATTAAAGTTTCACTTTATTTTCGGCAAGAAAATAATAGAAAAAGGGGAATACGTAAACGTCGTTCATATTCTTCTTCATCTTGAAAACAGTTTCGATTTGGTGTAGCTTCTTTTAAGCTTGTAATCGTAAATCCGGCTTGTTGTAATAATGTAAAATATTCTTCCGTAGTCCGGTGATATTTAATAACTTCTTGATCAATCCATGGCTCAACTCGTTTTCCTGTTTCGAAATAATCATCGACGAGCCAACTAGTTCTTTTACCACTCGTTTGCAAGCTTTCAAATGAAGAGGTAATAACGGGATGTTGAACGCTAAAGGTGAAGGTTCCGTTTGTTTTTAAAGTTTGAAACACATTTTGAAAAATGATATCAAGGTGTTCAATATAATGTAAGGCGAGTCTAGATGTTACTAAATCAAAAGTAGAAGGAGGGTATGTGTAGTCTTTGAGGTTTAAAAAATGAACGGTGCCATTTTTATTTTCTAGTTGTTTTTTAGCTTTTTCATACATAAGCTCGGAGCCTTCAATACCAGTGTAAGAGTGGCATCCATGTTCTAATAATTTTTCGCCGAATTTAGCATCACCACAACCTAAATCGAGGATTTGTTTTCCTGTTACATTGCCAATGAGCTGAAAGAATGCTGGTTTTTCAAGGGATTCGTTTGGACTATTTTCTCGATATCTTCGCTGCATATATTGCTCTAAAAACGATTCGTTATTATATACATCAGATTCAGTAAATGCCATTTTAAAAGCCTCCTAAATATTTTTTTAATTCTATCAAATATGAAAAGTAAATGATAGATTTCTTGTAATGAATCATTTATAATTTAAAATTGTAAGCGGTTTCTTTAAACTATTTTTCTATAATAAATTCTGAAAACGTGTTAAGCTAGTAGAGGGATTATTAGAACTATTAAGATAATAATCCGCTTACATGAACGATGGGAGGCTTCACGATGTCTAGTAAAACACTTGCAAACTTTTTAGAAGAAAATTTAGAGGATTTAAAATCAAAGGGGCTTTATAACGTAATTGATCCGCTTGAAAGTCCAAATGGACCGATTATTACAATTGGCGGAAAAGAATATATTAACTTATCTTCAAACAACTACCTTGGATTAGCGACTGATAATCGCTTACAAGAAGCAGCAATTGATGCAATTCATAAGTACGGTGTTGGAGCAGGAGCTGTTCGTACAATTAACGGTACTTTAGATTTGCATATTAAATTAGAAGAAACAATTGCAAAGTTTAAACATACAGAAGCAGCAATTGCTTATCAATCAGGATTTAACTGTAATATGGCAGCGATTTCAGCTGTTATGGATAAAAATGATGCGATTCTTTCAGATGAATTAAACCATGCATCTATTATTGATGGTAGTCGTCTATCAAGAGCGAAAATCATCGTTTATAAGCATTCTGATATGGAAGATTTACGCAAAAAAGCAATCGAGGCAAAAGAATCAGGTCTTTATAATAAATTAATGGTTATTACAGACGGTGTTTTCTCAATGGATGGAGATATTGCAAAATTACCAGAGATTGTTGAAATTGCAGAAGAGCTGGATTTAATGACATATGTAGATGATGCACACGGTTCAGGTGTACTTGGCAAAGGTGCAGGTACTGTAAAACATTTCGGCCTTTCTGATAAAGTTGATTTTCAAATTGGTACATTATCAAAAGCAATTGGGGTAATTGGTGGATATGTAGCTGGGAAACAAAACTTAATCGATTGGTTAAAAGTGCGTTCACGTCCATTCTTATTCTCAACAGCTTTAACACCAGCTGATGCAGCTGCTTGTATGAGATCAATTGAAATTCTAATGGAAAGCACAGAGTTACACGATCGTTTATGGGAAAATGGTCGCTATTTAAAACAAGGGTTAAAAGAACTTGGCTTTAACATTGGAGAAAGTGAAACACCAATTACACCTTGTATTATTGGTGATGAAGTATTAACACAAGAATTTAGTAAACGTCTAAATGAAGAAGGCGTTTACGCAAAATCTATCGTATTCCCAACCGTAGCAAAAGGAATGGGACGCGTTCGTAATATGCCTACAGCAGCTCATACGAAAGAAATGCTAGATGAAGCAATTCGTAAGTATGAAAAAGTAGGGAAAGAAATGGGTATCATTTAAGTAACGACATCTTTTGAATAGCTTGCAAATGGGGAGTGGGAAAAATGAAAAAAATTCTAGTAACCGGTTCTTTAGGGCAAATTGGTTCTGAACTAGTAATGAAACTTCGTGATGTATACGGCGCATCAAATGTTATTGCAACAGATATTCGTGAAACAGACAGTGAAGTAGTAACGTCTGGTCCATTTGAAACGTTAGATGTAACGGATGGACAAAAATTACATGATATTGCAAAGCGTAATGAAGTAGATACAATTATTCATTTAGCGGCTTTACTTTCAGCAACTGCAGAAAAAAATCCGTTATTTGCTTGGAATTTAAATATGGGCGGACTTGTAAATGCATTAGAAGCAGCACGTGAATTAAACTGTAAGTTTTTCACGCCAAGTTCTATCGGTGCATTTGGTCCATCAACGCCAAAAGATAATACACCACAAGATACAATTCAGCGTCCTACTACGATGTATGGGGTAAACAAAGTAGCAGGAGAATTACTATGTGATTATTATCATCAAAAGTTTGGCGTTGATACGCGCGGTGTACGTTTCCCAGGCTTAATTTCTTACGTAGCTCCTCCAGGAGGCGGAACAACTGACTATGCAGTTGAAATTTATTATGAGGCGATTAAAAAAGGTACATACACCTCATACATTGCAGAAGGAACATACATGGACATGATGTATATGCCAGATGCTTTACAAGCAATCATCTCATTAATGGAAGCTGATCCAAATAAACTAGTTCATAGAAATGCGTTTAACATTACAGCAATGAGCTTTGAACCAGAGCAAATTGCAGCATCAATCCGTAAACACATTCCGAACTTTACAATGGATTACGCAGTAGATCCAGCTCGTCAAACAATCGCTGATAGCTGGCCGAACTCTATTGATGCAACAGCAGCAATGAAAGAGTGGGGCTTTAAAGCAGAATATGATTTAGACAGAATGACAACTGATATGCTGGCTAAGTTAAAAAAAAAGCTCGCATCTGAGTTAGTAATGAATTAATAGGAAGAGCCGATTCTTAGGAATTGGCTCTTAATTATTTTAGGAAGGGAGAAAAGCAACATGCAAAGAGTTGATGTTGTATATGCATTAATACACGATAGTGAAAAAGATAAAATATTAATGGTACATAATATAGAACAAAACGTTTGGTCATTGCCAGGCGGGGCTGTTGAAAAAGGTGAAATACTAGAGGAAGCACTAGTAAGAGAAGTGAAAGAAGAGACAGGTTTAACTGCCGCACTCAGTGGACTTGTCGCATTAAATGAGAAGTTTTTTGAAGAGAAAGGACATCATGCATTATTTTTTACATTCCGAGCAAATGTAGTAAAAGGTGAACTTCGTGCAGAAGATGAAGGAGAAATTTCCGCAATCGAGTGGGTAGATAGAAAAATCGCGAATGAGCGATTCCCATACTACGATGGAGGGTTCGAATTATTATTAGAAGTTTCCATTCCATACAAGTTTCAACCAGAAACAAAGTAAGTTAACGAAGAAAAACAGGAGCCTCGGGGCTCCTGTTTTTCTATTCAATCGTCTTCAGTAATAGTTTCTTCAACAATGGTTTAATCTTCAGGCGTAAATCTTCAGCATGATTTGCAACTAAGAAGTGATGGTTATAAATGTTTTTCATTAGTTGATAAGTCGCTTCTTTCGCTTCGCCTTCTTCGATAAAGATGCCGATTACTTCCATACCACTTTTACGAGCAAGTTTGACTGCTTCGTGCGTATCTAAAATTCCGTCTTGTTGATAGTCTAGTGCAGAAGGTTCACCGTCTGTAAAGACAAGTAAGAATTTATGTTTTTCTGGTCTTTTCGCAAGCTTTTCGGAAACGATACGAATAATATACCCGTCGCGGTTATCTTCTTCTTCGCGAAGTTGCATAATTTCTGGACCGACGTTTGGTAACGTTGAGTTTTTATACGTAACAACTTCATGGATAACGTTCGGTTTATCTTCAGGTTTAGCACTAGAAGCATCTTCCCAAAATCCACTAATAGCGTGCGGGATTTTTAAAGATTTTAAAGCTTCATGGAATAGGACCACACTCTTCTTCGTTTCTTCCATTTTGTTATACATAGAACCAGAGCAGTCCACTAATAGTTGGAATGCAACGTCGAGCTCTTGTGATTCTTGTCCTTTTTTATAAAACATACGCGGCTGCTTTTCAGTATAAATACGAAGGAATTTCTTACGAAGCCTTCCGTAATATTTATCACTGTTTGCATTCGTTTTGTTTTCAATTGTTTTTTCGATAATTTTCTTTAATTCTTTTACATCTTTATTAACGACTGATTTGATAGCTTGGTAATCTTTTTTCTCATCAGGATTCGATTTGCGAGCTTCTTTAAATGTATGAGAAGCTCCCACATTATACTTGCCGTATGCACCGTCGTTTTGGCTAGAAGCATGAGACGCTCTTGCTTCCTCTGTATCAGCACCATCAAAGTTAGATTGTGTACTTTTTTGGGAAGTACCTTGTACAGAACCAAGTGCTTGGTCACCATCTTCTGATTCACGAGCAGTATCACCCATCATATTTGTTTTTGTTCCGCTTTCTAAATCAAAGCGTAAAAAGTTCTCGTTTTCATTGTTTTTATTTTCACGGTGCCATGTCGAGAAGCTTTCATCCATTTTGTTTTTGTTATCATCGTCATCTAGGAGCTGCGTATCATCATTTGCTAATTTTTCAGCGCGACTGTCTTTCTCATCTGCAATCACAGATAAATAAAGCGGTGCATGTCCGAAATAATTATTAAGCATATCACTTTCAAGAAGTCCTTCTAAACGATAGCGAATTTTCTCAACAATATACATAATATCTTCCGTATTACGAGCTTGGAATGTTTCATGCAAAATTGATTCAATTTGCTCGAAATATTCATTATTAAACATTTCATATTTATCACTCGTTAATGAAAGATAGCATAGACAAAATAGACGATCACCGTGATAGTTACGAACACGATTTATTTCATTTTGTGAGCCAAAGTAATTGCGATACATTTCTTTTCGGCGTTTAAAAATATGTTTTGTGCCAGGACGTAAATTTTTGACGATTTCCTCAACACGTAAATCTTCTAATAGAACAAATAATTGTGTTAAAAACTTTTTTAGCGGCGATTCTTGTAACTCAATCGCATAAGAACGAATTAAAGTCATGTCCGAGTAATGTTTATTACCAAGTGCCTTTAAGAACACTTCGCTTTTTAATCCGATTACTGTATCCTCTTCTTTTCGATCATCCCAAAAGTGACTAATGACAACCTTTTTTTCAATTTCGTCGTAGTATGCTTTATAGCCATACTCAAGATAGGCATCGTCTTCTTTTAGAAGAGCATACATTAAGTTTTCCATTTGTAGAAACAGCGACGCATCAATTTTTTTGTCACTAAAAATTTGTCTCATGAATTATCCCTCAAAGAAATAACTTTCTGCTAATTCACGGACAGTCATTTGTTCTGTTTCATCGTTTAATTTTGCGATAATACTACGTTCAATTGCACGCATAACAGGAATATATACACCTAAATCACATGCATCGATAATGCCACGAATACTAGCCGCTTCTTCACTTACGCGCCCATCACGAGCTAAAGGCATAAGATCGCTTGCGAATGCAACGAACTTTTCAATTGTTGCAACATCATTTAATTTTGATTCAGATAGTAATAGTTCTTTTAATGTATCACCTTGAATGTAAGGAACTTCAATAATAACGAAACGGTTTTTTAACGCTTCGTTTAGTTCACTTGTCCCAACATAACCTTCGTTAATCGCAGCAATTACGCGATATTCGTCATCACCGTATACAACTTCTTGTGTAAATGGGTTTGTAATCATTTTACGGTAATCTAACGCACCATGAAGAAGTGGTAACGTTTCAGGTTTTGCCATATTGATTTCATCAATATAAAGGAAATGACCGTTTTTCATTGCCTTCATAAGAGGACCGTTAACGAACGTAACTTCAGATGCGCCGTCTTTTGTTTGTAATGTGTTGTATCCTAAAATACCTTCTACATCTAAGTCGACAGAACAGTTAATGCTATGCATTGGTTTTTGGAATAAAGAAGAAAGAGTTTCCGCTAGTACTGTTTTACCACTACCAGTTGGCCCTTTTAATAGAATGTTTTTACCAAGTAAAAGTGCTGTAATGGCATCTTCAATAATGCTATTATCAGATGCTTTATATATTTTCTTGCCAATTAAATGTGCATTTTCACCAGCTTCTTGTTTATTCTTTTCATGAATTGTAGAAAGCTGCTGTTTTAAATCAGAATGTATATGAAATTGTTCTAACATGTATTTCCCACCTAACATTATTTTCATAAAGTAATACATCTTATGATAACTTGTTTTAATATGGTATGCAAAGAAAAGGAGAAGGGGGAAATATAAAAGAAAAAGCAATCAATATCACATTGATTGCTTATAGTAAAGGAGAAATGAGTCGCATAAAGGACTCTAATATTCGTTTTTTGATACTTCTTTTTTGGAACGAGTTCCATTTAATTTCAGTGGAGTGTTTAAAGTCTTCTTCAAAATCGCGTTTAATATCATGAACGGTTTCTGATTCATATAGTACGCTAATAATTTCATAATTCAATTCAAAGCTACGTACATCCATATTTGCTGTTCCGATTGTTGCAATTTTATCGTCAACGAGTACAATCTTTGCGTGCATAAATCCATCTTTATAACTGTAAATAGAAGCACCAGCTTTTAAAAGTGGAGTGAAATAGGATTGAGATGCTTGATCGCTAATAATACTATCACTCTTACCAGGATATAAAATGCGTACATCTATGCCAGATATTGCACTTAAGCGTAATAATGTTAAAGTTTCTTGATCCGGAATAAAGTATGGTGTAGCGATCCAAATAGATTTTTTGGCTGAGCCCATAACAGCTAGTAATGTATTACGAATACTTTTATCATCTGAGCTTGGTCCACTTGCTACAATTTGCACCGCACCTTCTGCATCCGGAATTTCTTTTCCTGGGAAGTAGTGTCTATTCATAAATTGATCCCAAGAATAAGTATTCAATCCACTAGACGCATAAAGCCAATCTTCTAGAAAGATGGCTTGTAATTTATACAATGCTTTTCCTTCTATTTTTAAATGACTATCACGCCAAACAGGGAATTTTTTTGAGCGACCAAGATATTCATCACCGACGTTGAGCCCTCCGGTAAAACCAATTTCTCCATCTACAATGACGATTTTACGGTGATTACGATAATTAACTGTCTCGAGTAACCAAGCTGAAAAAATAGGGTCAAATTCGACAATTTCAATTCCAGCTTTTTTCATAGGTTGTAAAAATCGTCGTCTTAACGTATTACTTCCGAGTCCATCATAAAGGAAGCGTACAATAACACCATCTTTTGCTTTTTGTATTAAAGCATCTCGTACTTTTGTACCAATCTCATCAGATTTATAAATATAGTATTGAATATGTATGTGATGTTTTGCATTCTCGATTGCGTTCAAAATTTCTGAAAAGGTTTGATCACCGTTTGTTAAAAGTTTTGTTGTCGTTCTATCTGCGGCAGGCCCGCCTCCGAATTTTTGTAGGACTTCTGTTAAATGTATAGAACGTTCATGTAATGGGACTGTGAGTGATAATTCTAGTCGTCTTCCTTCTAATATTTCGCGGAATAACTTTCTTTGTTCTTCTGAACGATGAAGATGTTTTTTTCTTCTCCAACGGCTACGCCCGAAAATAGAGTATAAAAGTACACCTACAACAGGAAGAAGTGCTAATACTAAAAACCACGCTAAGGTACTTTGGGGTGATCTATTTTCGATAAAAATAACGAATGAAATTCCTACGATTGTGATGGACCATAGAGCACCAACAAACGTATATAACGAAATAACCGATGTATTTAATAGGAAAAGAACGATAGATACGATTGTAAATATTAATAATAATTGAACGATAGGTTTCTTCATTTCTATAAAATTCCTCAAATCTTTCTTAAATATAGACTTCTTATATAAAAGGTGTAATCTGACATTCTTATTATAAAGTGTTTTGTTTTTTTTACAAAATATAGACATTTTCCCCATGCTTTCCGCATTTGTCCTACATACAGTATATTATTACATTTTTATATAGAAAAGGGGATGAATAAAATGTACGATCTTCCATTTGGTGGGTTTGTACATTCTCCATTTTTAGGAGGAGGATTCTTTCCTGGAAGGGGCTTTACTTAGTCCTGCGTTTGGTTATGGCGGATATTGCTATCCATACTATACGGATTATTAACAGTATCCTTACTATTCATACAACACATATTAAAGTAGGGAAATTGAAAAGGAGAGGAAGAGAAATGAACTATATGCTAAATCACGGAGGATATTATCGTAATCATCATGGTGGGGGATGGCATAATCACCATGGAGGACACAATCATTATGATCATCATCATCATCACGGTGGTGGATGGGGCTGGGGTGGCGGCTCGTGGGGCGGAGGATTTTTCCCAGGAAGTTTTGCTGGAGGCATGTTAGGTGGGCTTACAGCTGGCGCATTAACGGGTGCGGCAGGTGGAGGCTACTATCCAGCACCGTACCCAGTAACATACCCAGCACCATATCCAATGCCATACCCGGGTTATCAGCAAATACCATATCAGTATTAAACTAAAAAAGAGGATATCCTCTTTTTTAGTTTAATAATTTATTTATAAAATATTTCCAAAAACAAGGTGAAAATATGTTAATATTTTGTTATTATGATTCAATATGTTAAATGCAAATTTTGGCTTTATCCCACTATTTGTGGGCAGTAAAACCCCCACCTCAAAATTCAGCTGGAACAAAGAAGTTAGGTGGAAGCCCTGCTACCCGTAAAAGCCCGATTGGTGATCAGTTGGGGTGAACAAAACCCCCACTGATTAAAGTTTCACTTTATATTATTATGCGTGAATCGTTGCATTTTGTATATTAATCTCTATTTCATTATGTATCGGCAGTTAGATTTGCATCTTAACATTTAATGAAATAAAAGAGGTTAGGTGTGAGGTCGTATTAGTAGGGAGCAGAGGCTAATAGTGATGAAGTTGTCACTTTACAAATTCAAAGAATGTAAGAGAATACTGTATAATAAGCTTAGATAAGTAGAGAGATGAGAAGCTTCTACTATAATTAAAACAGCACCATATTGCTTTTTTTTATAAATAATATTATGTTATTTTAATCGGCCTATTTAGAAAAAAATTGTGATTTATCCCGCATTAACGGGCAGTAAGACTCCCACCTCAAAATTCGGTGAATGTGAGGAAGTTAGGTGGGAGATAAAAGCCCGATTGGTGAAGGCTAATAATCATTGGGGGATGGACAACCCCCCCACTGATTAAAGTTTCATTTTATATAAAGGCGTATTGTTAGAAAATGAAATATCTCTATTTCTATGAAGAGAAACGAGTTGTGTTTTAGTCAGATAGGAAGCAAGGAGAGGTGCGCATGCTAGAACAAAGAGGTCATGCATTATATGACTCTTCATTGCAAGATTTAAAATTAGCATTAGATGAGTCTTCAATTGTTGCTATTACAGACCGAAATGGTCTTATTACATATGTGAATGATAAATTTTGTAAAATCTCAAAATATAAAAGAGAAGAGCTAATAGGAAAAGATCACCGCATTTTAAATTCTGGATATCATCCGAAAGCATTTTTTCAAATCCTATGGAAGCGTATTTTGAGTGGAAAAGTCTGGACGGGGGAAATTCGAAATCAAGCAAAAGATGGTACGTATTATTGGGTTAAAACAACAATTGTTCCATTTTTAAATGAAAAGGGAGAACCTTATCAATTTATTGCAATTCGAAATGATATAAGTAGTAGGAAAGAAGCAGAACAAAGATTACGATTAAGCGAAAGTCGTTATAGGGAACTTGCTTATCATGATGCGTTAACAAGTTTACCGAACCGTTTACAGTTAATTACGACTGTAAATAAGATGATTGCAGAAAAAATAGAGTTTGGCATGATTTACTTTGATTTAGATCGTTTTAAATTAGTGAATGATACGTTAGGTCATATGATAGGAGATTTACTTTTAAGCGAAGTTGCTTCACGGTTGCATTATGTGTTAGGAGAGAAAGATGTTCTGGCTAGGCTAGGTGGCGACGAATTTGTGCTGTTAACAAAAGAACATACACAAGATGAGATGCGGCAGTTAGCGACATCGGTATTGTCATGTTTTCAGGCACCATTTATGCTTGAAGGTCATGAAGTATACATTTCAGCTAGTCTAGGACTTTGTTCCTATCCGCAAGATGGACAAGACGTGGAAACACTATTGAAAAATTCGGATTTAGCTATGTATAGTGCGAAAGAACAGGGAAGAAATGCGGCGTGTTTCTTTACAGATGAGTTACGTGCAAAAATAAATCGTAGAATGAAAATCGAGTTTGCTTTGCAAAAGGCAATTCGTGATGAAGAATTAGATGTGGCATTACAACCTATCATTGATTTGAAAACGAAGAAATATACTGGCATTGAGGCTTTAGTGCGCTGTATGACAGAAGAAGGGCCTATTTCACCAAGCGAATTTATTCCAATAGCTGAAGAATCTGGACTTATTATAAAATTAGGAGATTGGGTATTAGAAAAATCGTGTCGCCTGTTTAAAACATTACCGGATTACCAAGAAGGATTAAGGTTATCTGTGAATTTATCCATACAACAATTAATGCAGAAGCGTTTTATTTTGTCTGTACGTAGCATCTTAAGGAGAACTGGTTTTCCTCCGAATCGTTTAATTTTAGAAATAACGGAAAGTATTGCTGTTCGCCATTTTGATTATATTATCGCTACATTACAAGAATTAAGAAGTATGGGAATTTTAATCGCTTTAGACGATTTCGGAACAGGGTATTCCTCATTATATTATTTAAAACAACTACCACTTGATATTGTGAAAATTGATCGTAATTTTATTCGTGAGTTTCATTATGATCATGCACAACCAGAGCGAACGATTGTAAAATCGGTTATTGAAATCGCCCATAGTTTAAATTTATTAGTGGTTGCTGAAGGGGTAGAAACAGTAGAACAAGAAAGTTTATTAAAATCAATGAGTTGCGACTTTGTACAAGGTTTTTATTATGCGAAACCGTTAGATATAGGGGAACTAAAAGAAAAGTTATTAACTGATTTTTAATAAAAAAAGAGAAGCGAAAAGCTTCTCTTTTTTATTGTTTTTTTTGTGAATCTTTCATTAAAACTGGATAAAGAATAAGACCTAATACAAACAAACCAATGCCTAAGAAGAATGTTTTTAAATCAGCAGTTCCCGTTTTAATAACCCATATGGAATATAAAAATGCTAATGCAGTAATGATTCCATCTTTTATTCGAGATCCCGGCATTATATCATACGTTTCCCCCGTAATAACTAATTTTAACTGATACAAGGTAGAAACAAGGTACGGGATTAAATATGCTAATGTCGCTACAACAATAGCGAAATTATATGCTTCTGAAACAGTACCAGAAATCGTTGAGAATAAGAAAATTTGCGTCATCACATTTGTAATAAATAATGATTTTGAAGGACTACCTTTTTTATTTGTTTTACTGAAAAACTTAGGGAAAAGTCCATTTTTAGCAGCCTGGTAAGGTACTTCTGAGCTAACAACGATCCATCCTACAGTAGAGCCGAATAAAGATACGAGTGCAAGTAAGGCCATTATATAAGCACCTTTAGTACCAATTGCTAAATTTAATGCATCTACTAATGGTTTTTGAGACTCTTTTAAAGCGTCTTGTGGAAGAGCGCCCATTGTTAGTAGAGTAATTGCCATGTAAATAAGAAGAGCGATGATTAATCCGAAAATCGTAGCTTTCTTAACATCGTGCTGAGATTTTGCACGGTTAGAGAGCATAACTGCTGACTCAATACCGATAAACGCCCAAAGTGTTGCAATAGCAGCGGAATTTATTTGTCCACCCAACGAAATAGGTTGTCCAGCTTCATTCATAAATGTTTGACCGTCTCCGAAATTAGAGGCGTTGAAAATGAATAATGTAATCACAATAAACATTGTAAATCCGATAATTTTTGCAATGGTAGCAAGAAGATTCATATTTCCAGCTCGATCAATATTTTGAGAAAGAATATATTGAATTCCCCATAACATAAGGCTACATACTAGAAAAGTTAACCCTTTTCCTAGTTCTAGTGAAAATCCATTTATTGAAAAGAGAATTTGCTTACTTTGTAAAACTGGAAAAAATGTTGATAAATATCCAGCAAAGGAAATAATAACAGATGCTGTAGCAGCCCAGTTAGCAGCCCAGTATCCCCAAGCCATACTATATCCTGCAACTTTACCTGTCTTTTGAGAAGTAAACATTGCTTGGGCGTAACTTTGTGGTCCTGCTTTTAATTCTGGTTTACGAATTGCTAAATTTCCAAATACGAGTGCAATCATAAATACACCAAGTCCTGTAATACTCCATGCCAGTGTAGATCCCATTGGACCTGATACGTGTGCTAAATTTGCTGGGAGCATAAATACGCCACCGCCAACCATATTCCCGATAACAAAAGCTGTTAAAATCCATAATCCCCATTTTTTCGTTTCCATTTTTGTTAACTCCTTTGTAGTAAGTTTTGCTTAAACATCATTTTTTACTAGCATTTTTGGCAATAAAAAAAGAGCCATGTAGATAAAAAATACCTACATGGCTCTTTGCCAAAGCGTAGGTACAACGGGAATAACCCTTGTACCTACGCGTAATTTTTCCGCTAGGTTTCAAGGGTTAAGTATGATGATGATGTTTTTGTGCAAATGTAACTACAATTGTTGTATAAGTAAGCATAGTTCTTTGCTCCCTTTCTCCTCTGATTTTGAAGTTAGTATACTACATGTTTTTTTGAAAGAAAAGAAAAATTTATAAAAATACGTTTTAGAGACTAAAAATTTACCTATAGTTTTCTTGTACTGGAAAATAAGTGAGAGATTGGCAGAAGAGTATAGCGTGGTATAATACATATAGAACTAGAAGGTGACAAGGGGCTATTGTAGATGATGAGTAAGTATGAACAAATTTATACAGAAATCAGCAAGTCTATTGATAATAAACAATTAAAAGAAGGATGTAAAATCCCATCAGAAACGGAATTAATGAAGCAGTATGAGGCAAGTAGGGGTACTGTAAGAAAAGCTGTAGATTTATTGCAAGAGCGTGGATATGTTCAAAAAATACATGGAAAAGGTGTTTTTGTATTAAAGCGCAAAAACATTGAATTTAACTTTGGTGGTATTGTAAGTTTCCAAGAAGAAAATGAACGTCTAGGACGTCATTGTATTACAGAAGTCGTGGAAATAGAGAAAATGAAAGCGACACAAGATGTAGCAAAGTTATTAAACGTGAAAGAAAAAACGGAAATAAATCATATTAAACGTGTACGAAATATTGATGGAGAAAAAGTAATTTTAGATATAAACCATTTTGTATCGGAATATATTCCAGGATTAACGAGAGAAATTGCAACTGCATCGATTTATAAATATATTGAGAAAGAATTAGGGCTACATATTAGCTATTCACAGCGGGTAATTGAAGTGCAACCATGTACCGAGGATGACCGAAAGTATTTGGATTTAAATGGAACAGACTATGTTGTCGTTGTAAAAAACTTTACTTATTTATACGATGGGAGTCAGTTCGAATATACGGAATCACGTCACCGTTTAGATATTTTTCACTTTTCGGATGTGGCGCGAAGAAAATAAAGAGATGGAGCGAAATAATCGTTCCATCTCTTTATTTATAAAAAATCACCAACTTATATATATGAGTGTTGACTAACTTATATATACGAGTTAATATGTAAGTGTAAACGGTATCAAAAAAAGAAAAGAGGGACGGGAATATGGGGAAAGACTATCGTAAAACAGCAAAAGAAGTGTTGCAGTATATTGGTGGGAAAGACAATATTGAACAAGCTGCGCACTGTGTAACGAGGCTACGTATCGCTTTAAAAGATGAAAATAAAATAGATAATGATAAATTACAGTCTGTTTCATTAGTAAAGGGAGCGTTTCATAACGCTGGGGTATTTCAAATTGTAATTGGTCCAGGTGATGTCGATCGAGTATACGCTGAATTGATAACGCTTGCAGGTATGGAAGAATCGACAGTAGCTGACGTAAAAGGTTCAGGGGATAAAAAATTAAATCCAGTTCAAAAGTTTGTAAAAGTATTTTCAGATGTATTTATGCCGATTTTGCCAGCAATTATTACGGCAGGTTTACTAATGGGGATTAATAACCTGTTAGGGGCAAAGGACTTATTTTTTGATGGGAAAAATTTATTAGAAGTATATCCGAACTTAGGTGGGCTTTGGGATTTAATTAATATGATGGCCAATACAGCATTCGTATTCTTACCGGCACTTGTTGGTTGGTCAGCAACGAAGCGCTTTGGTGGTAGTCCAATACTAGGGATTGTTATGGGATTAATGCTTGTGCATCCGGCCTTATTAAACGCGTGGGATTATGGAAAAGCAGCGACTGGTTTAGAGGGACAAAAGATTGAGTACTTCGATATTTTAGGGCTATTCCAAATTGAAAAGGTAGGGTATCAAGGTCAAATTTTACCCATTTTAGTAGCAGCATTCGTATTAAGTAAAGTTGAAATCTTCTTAAAGAAACATGTGCCAAACGCAATTCAATTATTAGTTGTACCAATTACAACAATCGTTGTAACGGGTGTGTTAGCGTTAGGAATTATCGGTCCAGTTACACGTCATATTGGCGATTTATTAACGGCTGGATTAGTTGGCGTATATGAAACGGTACCAGTACTTGGAGCAGTATTATTTGGAGCATTATATGCACCGCTCGTAATTACAGGAATGCATCATATGTTTATTGCAATTGATTTACAGCTAATTGCACAGCACGGCGGTACATTTATTTGGCCGATGATTGCTCTTTCTAACATTGCCCAAGGTAGTGCGGCACTAGCGATGTTCTGGATTTCTAAAAATCAAAATGATAAAAGTATGGCATCAACATCAGCAATCTCAGCGTACTTCGGTATTACAGAGCCAGCGATGTTCGGTGTGAATTTAAGAAATAAATTCCCGTTCTATGCAGCGATTATTGGGTCTGCTATAGCAGCGATATTTATTACATTAAATGGTGTATTAGCACCAGCAATCGGAATTGGCGGATTGCCAGCATTTATTTCTATCATTCCGAAATCGATTCCAATGTTTATTGTAGGGATGATAATCGCAGTAGTAATTCCATTTACATTAACATGGTTATTTGCGAAACGAGTAAAACAGAAGTAGGAGGAAATTAAGCATGAAAGATTGGCATAAAAGTGTAGTCTATCAAATTTATCCGAAGAGCTTTAATAGTTACTATAATAAAGAAACCGGTGATATAAAGGGAGTTACAGAGAAATTAGATTATTTAAAGGAACTTGGAGTGGATTATATTTGGTTAACACCGATATACCGATCACCACAAAATGACAATGGATACGATGTAAGTGATTATTACAGCATTGATCCATCTTACGGGACGATGGAAGAGTTTGAAGAGCTTTTAAAAGAAGCGAAAGTACGTGACATTGAAATCATGCTTGATATCGTTGTAAATCATAGTTCAACGGAGCATAAGTGGTTTAAAGAAGCAAAAGAAGATAAGAATAGTCCGTATCGAAATTATTATATTTGGCGTGATGAAAAGAATAATTGGCAGTCTAAATTTGGAGGATCTGCTTGGAAATATGATGAGAAAACAGGGCAATATTTTTTACATCTATTTGATGAGACGCAAGCTGATTTAAACTGGGAAAATGAAAAGCTTCGTGAAGAAGTGTACGATATGATGCGCTTTTGGTTGGAGAAAGGTGTAAAAGGATTCCGCCTTGATGTTATTAACTTAATTTCAAAAGATCAAAGATTTTTAAGTGATGAAGGCACCACTGCTACAAGTGATGGGCGTAAATATTACACAGATGGTCCACGCGTCCATGAATATTTACAAGAGATGAGCCAAAATGTTTTTGAAGGGAAAGATGTAATTACAGTTGGAGAAATGTCATCTACGACAATTGATAATTGTATTAAATATTCGAATCCTGAGCGCAATGAACTAAGCATGACGTTTAGTTTCCATCATTTAAAAGTAGATTATCCGAATGGTGATAAGTGGACGAAAGCTGATTTTGATTTCATTAAATTAAAAGAAATTATGTCTAATTGGCAAATTGAAATGCAAAAGGGCGGAGGATGGAATGCGTTATTCTGGTGTAATCATGACCAGCCTCGTATCGTTTCACGGTTTGGTGATGATGAGAAGTACCGAAATGAATCTGCGAAAATGCTAGCGACAGCTATGCATATGTTGCAGGGCACACCTTACATTTATCAAGGCGAAGAAATCGGTATGACGAATCCTAAATTCGAGTCCATCGAGCAATATCGCGATGTGGAATCGTTAAATATATATGATATAAAGCTGGAAGAAGGATTATCAAAAGAAGATATTATCGGGATTTTAAAACAAAAATCTCGTGATAATTCCCGTACTCCGATGCAGTGGAATGAAGAGATGAACAGTGGTTTTACAACAAGTACACCTTGGATTTCAGTGGCTGAAAACTTTACAGAAATAAACGTAGAAAAAGCATTAGAAGATAAAGAGTCTGTATTTTATCATTATAAAAAGTTAATAGAACTTAGAAAAACGTATGATGTAATTACAGAAGGGAAATATGCTATTTTAGATGGAAATCATCCTAGCATTTGGGCGTATACACGTACTGTAAATAATGAAGTATTACTTGTTATAAATAACTTCTATGGAGAAGAAATAACGTATTCTGTACCAGTTCATGTTCAATTAGATGGTATGAAACAAGAAGTATTATTATCAAATTACAAAGATTCAAGTAAAGATATTACCAATCTTAACTTAAGACCGTATGAGTCAATTGTATATCGTTATATGAAATAAAAGGTTGGATGCCGGCGGGCGTCCAACCTTTTTATTTTAAGACGCCACTATATAAAATCTTTACTTCTACTTCCGGTTTAAATTTTACCTTTGCATAATCTTTATTCCAATTCTTTTTCTTCCATAACTCTGGATGATAAGCGATAAGATTTCTACCTATACCGAAAGCATCACAATTTGCTTTTTGTAACCTGTTCGTTATTTGTTTTGCTTCTTTTGTAAGTTGTTTAGATAATTTTTCATTTAATTTTTTTCTTTCTTCCATTTTGTAAATATTATCTCTTGGAGCCTCAAGGGCTATAACTTTTAGTTGAAGCTTAATGTGAGCATATACATTTCCTTTTCTATCTGTTGTTATTTTTAAGTCTCGCTTTAACTTTCGATTACTAACTTCCATTGTTAAATAATCAGATGTCTTCTCTGATTCATCGCTAGTAAGTTTTTGGGTTATACGGGCACTTGTTCCCATTTTTCCGGTTAATAATACGAATAAAACAGATTGTTTCAAAGGTAAATGCCCAGTTAATTTATCATTGTTAAATAAAGCTAACCCGTTTGTAATTACTTCTTTTCCTTTTATTTTTATAGAAGGGAGGGTAAAGTCTTTACCGGGATCTAACATTTTTGTAGCAGCTGTTTCTAAAGTTTCTTTTGGAAATACACTCATATCTTCTAAGCTTTTCACTTTTTTCTTTAGAAAATCTCCAATTAGTAAATTTCCTACCTTCTTTTTTTCTAGTATCTCGGATGTTTCACCATCTACTGCAATAAGTTTTACTAAAGCAGTTGGGTTTGTTGGGTCCCGAAAGCTGACATCTAAATAGGGGAGTATACCTTTTTTTAGAATTTTGGTTCCTAGTAATTGAACACCATATTTAAAATAGCGAATATTCCCAGTCACATTTTTTTTTAGGGCATCGCTTGTATCCCTTATGTTATGCCCGTTTGCTGAATGTATTTCATTCTCGAATGAAGATTGCTCTCCGCTTGAACTTTTTACGAGTTCAAGCGTTTGCTGAAGTTTATTTTCTTCCGTAATATCATATCCAATGCTATAAGCTAATCTCGCTTCTCTTAATGGTTCTTGATCCCAACAGCCAGAAAGGAATGCACTAGTACATAATATAAAAAGTAATTTAACTCTTTTTTGGAACATACTGTTCTCCTTTCTTATTCCTTATTACTGAATAAAGTAGAAATAAAAGAGGGAGGACAACTATGAAAATATACGTGAACTTATCAGTAAAAGTTGCAATTACTTTTAATTCTTCAGGTGTATCTATAAATAGGGCTACACTAAAAGCAATAATACCAACGATTGGAACAGCCTTTTTATGATTAGCCAGATTGAAGATATGTCCAATTCCTATAGAAGCAGCACAGTAATAACTAGCAATAGAAGCTACAACAGTTATCATCCATATTGGGATGAATAGTAAATCGGTTCGGTCTATAATCCCAATATGCAGAGAACGCAATAAGTAAGCAACTGGCTCTGGAATAAGTTCAACTTGTTTTGGACTAAATACGATAAAGCAAATCCAAACAGTAAAAGTATAAAAAAGAGTTACAAATCCATTAGCGATAGAAATTGCTTTCAGTTTTGCCACAGAACTCCCGTTTACTTTTGGGAAAGCGATAAGAATAATCTCAAAACCATACATAGCTGTAATGGTTTCTTTTGATGCTTGAATAATATTCCACCATCCGGCTTCTGTAATTGGAAAAATGTAAGAAAAATCAGCTCGTGTAAGCCCTAGGGCAATTAAAAGAGCCATTGGTAAAATGAGAATAGAAGCCATGACGTAAAACCGTACGATGACTTTGAACGTATTATAAGCTATGTAACAACAAGCTATTGTAAATAGCATGAGGGTGGCATACCAAGGAGTTGCTTGTAATATCCAAACTTTAATGACATTACAAGCATTTAACATAACCGTCATACCGATAAGGGTAAAATAAAAAACATAAGCAAAACCTAATAGTTTTCCAAACTTATTCCCAAATAGCATACAAACACTTTCATACATATCTGCATCAGGAAATCGTTTTAAGAAAAGCCACATAAGTAAAATAATAAGTTGAATTGCAAGACCAGCGATGAGAGCAGAAATCCATCCGCCACCTTTCGCTATTGGGTGAAGACGGTTTGGTAGAGAAAGTATACCAACTCCGATTTGGCATTGAATAACGAAAAAGGTAAATTGAACAAGTGAAATTTTACTTTGCGTGTTTGTCACCGTTCTCATCCTCTCTCGTTACATGTTGTCGTTGCATTTTTTTCGGTTTTGAATCATGTGGTCGTTCCCAAAACGACCAAATTGGTAGTCGTACAAAAGAGTCTTTCATATCTTTTATCCGCATCGGAGCAACAGGAGAAAGATAGGGGGTATGAAATGAATGTAACTGGCATAAATGAACGAAAGTTATAATGAGACCGAATGATATTCCTACATAGCCGAATATGGCAGCAAGGAGCATTAACGGAAAACGAAGAATCCGAACTGCGGAACTCATATCATTTGATGGAACAAGAAAAGATGAGATTGCAGTTAAAGCTACAACGATAATCATTGTATAAGAAACGAGACCGGCTTTTACAATTGCATCACCAATTACTAAACCACCTACAATACCGATTGTTTGTCCAACTCGGCTTGGCAAGCGAATACCAGCTTCCCGTAATAATTCAAAGATTAATTCCATTAAGAGAGCTTCAAAAATAGGAGGAAGTGGCACTTTTTCTAATGAAGCTTTAATCGTATAAACAAGTTCGAGCGGCAACACATCAGGATGAAAAGCAACTGTTGCGATATATATAGCGGGCAAGAGAAAGGCAATCAAGAAACTGACTAAGCGAATCATTCGGATGAAAGAACCGACAATCCAGCGGTTATTATAATCATCTGGTGATTGATAGAAAGCAAATAACGTAACAGGAACGATAAGTGCAGTTGGATCTCCATCAGATAAAATAGCAACTCGTCCTTCCATTAAATTTGCTGCGACTCTATCTGGACGCTCTGTATTTAATTGTTGCGGAAAGGGTGAGAAAGACGTATCCTCTATAAATTCTTGTATATATCCTGGAGGCATAAGTGCATCTGTCTTAATCGTTTCTAACCTTCTTTTTACTTCTGTAACTAGATCGTCATTAGCTATGTTTTGCATATAAGCAATTGCCACTTTCGTATGCATTTCTTCACCGAGTGTGAAATATTTAACGACGACATGTGGACTTTTTATGAGTTTACGAATAGAAGCTAAATTGGTTGCTAAATCTTCTACTAAACCAGTATGCGGTCCACGGACAATCCCTTCATTATCAGGTTCTGTTATATCTCTCTTTAAAGATAGAGCTGTTTCGAAAATACAAAAACTGTCGACGTGTTCATGAAAATATAAAGATTTACCTTGTAATAAAAGCTGCACACCATAATTTAAATTTGTTTCTTTTTTCATATTTAATGTGGCAAAAGCTTTATCTAAAGACAGATCCGATCGAGTTAATAATGGTTCAAGAGCTAATTGATGAATTAAATTTGGGTCTGCTAAAGATTCGATATATATAATTGTTCCTTTTCCATTTTGGAAAGGGACATCTAATTTTTTTATATCATCTGAATGACAGAGCTTATTTTCAATGTAATTAATATTTTCCGGAAGTGATGGAAACATATGCTTTTTTTTATTATCTTGTTGTGAATTTTTCTGTTCGGCCATAATTTCCATCTCCTTTACATTGAAATTGTTTCTGTTAATTTTTGTTGTTTGTGAGAAAATTATGCTTGGATTATTTGAAAAAAGTAGCTTGAAGGTTACGTTACATCATCTTTTATACTAAAGAAAATAGGATATAAGGGATGGAAAGAAAGCGTATATTAGATTAGCGATATTAATATATATCTTTTGTACTATAGAGGATAAGCCTAGCGGTATGCATAATTACATCGTTTGATGAATAGGAAATTTATGAGAATCGATTTATACTAATATTGTGTCTTGCCTTTTTAGGTGTAGTACACAGCCGGTGATTGGCTAGTGGAGGTTTTTCCATTTTGCCAGTGCCGGTTTTTTGTTGGATAATAGAGAAAATGAAGTTTTATAAAGAAAGAAGGGGTTGTTTTGAAGGATGTAAATTCTATCTTTATGAGAGAAAAGATTGCTAGTTCTTATCTTTATTTTATTTCTTTTCTTGGCTTGATTACTATAACCATATCTTTACTTGATATTAAAATCCCTTCTTATCCAACGATATTAATATTGTTATTAATATTTATGGGGATTGCAGAGTATTTTCCTGTACGATTTTGGAGAGGAACTAGCTCGCTTACCTTTCCGATAATTTACGCTATGAGTTGGCAGTTTGGAATCCATATGACTATTATTGCTATTGTACTCGTAACGCTAATTATTCACCTGCATCGTCGTTCACCGATACAAAGAATGTTATTTAATAGTACTCAGCATGCGCTTAGTTTGATCTTGGCCGAATGGTTTTCAAATAAATGTATGTCTTTATTAATTAACAAGATAGATATGTCAGTTCTATATGAAAATTTAATATCTTTGTTGTTATTTTGCGTGTTTTTTGGCTTCTTCAACAACCGCTTTTACGATTTGTTAATGATAATTCTTCCGCAGCCATATTCAATCTATCAGTGGTATAAAAAAACTGTAACGGTATTTCTTTGCGAAACTTTTGGTTTCTCTTATGCGGCCCTGATGCATGTATTAATTAGTACATATAGTGTGGAAATAAACGAGATTACAGTACTGTTTTTCTTTTTTCCACTTGTAGCAATTTCAGTTATTAGTTCTTTTTCTGTACGGATAAGGATGGAGAAGGAACGATTATATGAGCTGTTTCTTATTACGACAGAAATTAGTCGTGGACTAACCGGAGGAAACTTGAAACATATTAAACAAGCGCTTAAAGGCTTTTTTGGCATACAAGCATATGTAATATGGACAAAAGATGATGGGAACTGGAATCTTCTATTGAAAGATGGGAAAGTTCGTCTGGATATTTCTGATCATTCAGAAATATCCAAGGCGTTTGAGGGAATCTCTAAAAATCTTGTGTTTCATGATTGGAAAACTGGTACGGCTCCTGGAGATGAAATATTTGATAGCGTCATACGCTCGCTTGTATATTTTCCTCTTATTGTAAATGATGAACTAGTCGGAATGTTTGTTGCAGGGAAAAGTAGAACTGCGGGTTTTTTTCCGGAAGATGTACAGTCGTTAGCTACGTTTTCTAACCAATTAGCTAACGTAGTTAAAACAAGAATATTGATTTCTGAACAGGAAAAAAGAATGATTTTAGAAGAAAGAAATAGAATCGCACGCGAAATTCACGATGGTATTGCACAAACATTGGCCGGGGTGATATACCAACTAGAATCCGCGCAGAAAAAATACCGTGATAAACCAATAGATATGCAGCAAATAGTAGAGAAAAGTATAAAAGATTTAAGAGGAAGCCTAGGAGAAGTTCGTTATTCTATTTATGCTTTAAAACCATATCCGACACAACAATTAGGGCTTAAGCAGGCGATAGCAAGTAAAATAAAATCTTTAAAACAAGAATATGAACTAGATATTACATATCATGAAAGAGGTCATGCACGTGCACTCAGCTTTTCAAAAGAAAGAGTTATTTTTGATACATTACAAGAGAGTTTGCAAAACATTGTAAAACATGCACAAGCAGAAAAGACTGATGTTTTACTTAGCTATCAAAGTGAGCACGTGCTTTTAAGGGTTAAGGATAATGGAGTCGGCTTTTCACTATTTGAGTCTATGGTTAAAACGAAGAATGAGCCACATTATGGTATATTACATATGAATGAACAAGCTGAACAATTAGGGGCTACTTTACAGATTGATAGTTCTGTAGGGAAAGGGACAGAAATTACACTATTAATTCCAGATTCACAAACAAGGGGTGCGTAAAATGATTAAAATATTAGTAGTGGATGATCATGCTTTTTTACGAGACGCAATTCGGAGCATACTAGAGGATGAATCTGATATGAAAGTGGTTGGAGAAGCTAGCTCTGGGGACGGAGTATTGGGAAAAGTAGAAGAATGCAGACCAGATTGTATTTTGATGGATATTAATCTTCCAGGGAAAAATGGGATTGAAGCCACAGTGTTAGTAAAAAAAAATTATCCAAATTGCCGAGTGCTTGTGTTTACAATGTATGAACATGATGAGTATTTAATGGATGCACTTCAGGCTGGTGCTGATGGTTATTTATTGAAGGATTCATCATCGGAGCAGGTAATAGCAGCAATTCGAATGTTATATCGAGGCGATTCAGTTATTCATCCGCGTATGACTAAAAAATTAATTACATATCATCAGCAAAAAATGAAATTAGAATCAAATGAAAATGAACTGACGGAACGTGAAAAGGAAATTCTTTTTGAATTAGTAAAAGGACTTAGTAATAAAGAAATTGCTGAAGCTCTATATATTAGTGATAAAACAGTTAAAATTCACATCAATAAAATTTTTAAAAAACTAAATGTAAAAAGTCGATCGCAAGCGGTGATTTATGCTGTTCGAAATCAATTGGTTCCGTTGGATTAAATAAGAGATGTTTAAAAGAACTATCGTGTTTCTTTATTCTATATTACAAAGAATAAAGGGCAAGGTAGTTCTTTTGTACTATTTGGGCATAGAATCATTAGAAAAAAATTACTCCTTTTGTTCAATATTCAGAAAAATCAAAATGTGAAATAATAAAAATAGAATTATTGCTTAACGCTACTAATAATTCATGTTGTAAATCGTTGTAGTTGGAAACAATTTATGGGGGCTTTTATAGAAAGAAGATTAGTAGTGTTGGAGATTCTCGATTGTTTTAAATAGATTCAAGGTTGATAGAATTGCCAATGCTAAATAGGAGATCAGAGGATTTATTTTAGAAAAAATAATTTTAATAATAAGGAGATGCGCTATGAAGAAGGGGAAATTCGGAAAAATACTTATCGGAACGCTAACTGTTGGTATGTTAATGTCTCAAGGAATTCCATATAACGTATTGGCCGAAGAGGTAAATACAACTACTTTAACTGGGATTGATGATGCAAATGCTATATTGAAAGGTCTTACAAAGGAACAACGTAATGCCTTAAAAACGTTAAATACAAAACCAGGTTTTGTTATTTCACCAGGCATCAATACAGCAAGTCCTGATAATGTGAATGTGATTGTAGAGTTTAAGCAAGCACCTAGCAAAATCGAGATGTTAAAACAAGCAGCTAAGGGGAAAAAAATAGCCCTTTCAACTGCGGAACAAAAGGTAGAAGCATCTCATAAAGAATTTAAATCAGAGTTTGAGCAGCTTCAAAAGAATAAAGATAAAGGGACGAATTTTAAATCTGCCAAAATAACAAGAGAATATAAGAATGCTTTTAATGGTGTAGCGATTTCGTTACCTGCGAATATGATTGAAGACTTAGTTCGCACTGGTATTGTTAAGCGCGTATGGGAAGATAGTGAGGTCAAAATTGATTTACCGAAAGAAACAGCTAAGACGGCTGCCGAACCCAAAATGGCAGATAGTGTACCACAAATTGGTGTGGACAAGCTGCATGATGAAAAAATAACAGGAAAAGGAATTAAGGTAGGTGTACTGGACACAGGTATTGATTATAACCACCCTGATTTAAAAGATGCTTATAAAGGATATCGTGCAAAGCAAGGTGAAGATGCAAGCAAAATAGATCCGAACTCAATAAAAGGATGGGATTTTGTTAATAATGATGCTGATCCAATGGAGACAACGTATAAGGATTGGCAAAATTCTGGAGGATATCCTGAAATTTATGATGGAAGTGCATACTATACATCCCACGGTACTCATGTAGCTGGGACAATTGCTGCAGACAAAAAGAATAGTGTGGATTATGCAGTTACGGGAGTCGCTCCGGATGTAGATTTATATTCATATCGTGTATTAGGTCCATATGGAAGTGGACAAACAAGCGGTATTCTTGCTGCGATTGATAAAGCAGTGAAAGACGATATGGACGTTATCAATTTATCATTAGGTGCGTCTATTAATGATCCTTTATATCCTACTTCTATTGCAGTAAACAATGCGATGTTAGCTGGTGTTGTTACAGTAGTAGCGGCAGGTAATAGTGGTCCAGAAGAAGGTACCCTTGGATCACCTAGTGCAGCAGCACTTCCAATTACAGTTGGAGCAAGTGACGCTGCGATGACTATCCCGACATTTTCCGCCGATGCAGCTGATTTACATGTGGATAAAATGATGCTACTTGGAAAAAGCTTTACTGATAAGATTGAAGATTTGAAAGGTCAATCATTATCTGTTGTATATACAGGTCTTGGGAAAATAGATGATTTTAAAGGGAAAGATGTACAAGGAAAGTTAGCGCTCATCCAGCGCGGTGAGATTACATTCGATGAAAAAATTAAAAATGCTAAGGAAGCAGGTGCAAAGGCGGTAATTGTATATAACAATGTAGATGGTGAAATTACAAGTTACCTTGGGGAAAGTACTTCATCTATTCCATCGTTCCGCTTAACAAAGGCAGATGGTGAGAAATTGCAAGCAAAAGCTGTCCAAGGAGATGTCTCTTTAACATTTGGAGAACTGAGTAACACAAAAACAGAAGGAGATCACTTAGCTGATTTCAGCTCTCGCGGTCCTGCAACTAAAACAGATGATATTAAGCCGGATATTGTAGCGCCAGGTGTTTCTATTTTCTCAACTGTTCCTGAATATATTAATGATCCAAAGGATGGAGAAAATTATCCGGTAGCGTATGGACGTATGTCAGGTACATCTATGGCAACTCCTCATACAGCGGGGGTGGCGGCACTCATTTTACAAGAACATCCAAACTATAGTCCGTTTGAAGTAAAAGAAGCGCTTATGAATACTGCAGTTGACTTAAAAGAGGCACGCTCTGTATTTGAGGTAGGATCAGGCCGAATTGATGCGTATCGTGCAGTTCATGCAGATACAGCTATCGAGGTTATCGATAAAACATCAAACGTTGTAAATGATGAAGAAGTAGAAATTGAAGAAAAAACAGGGTCTATTGCATTCGGGTATAAAAACCAATTGGGAAATGGACCTATTAAAGATAGTCGAAAAGTCTTAATTAAGAACAGCAATAAAACAGACGAGAAAGAGTTTAAATTAGAAGTAGAGTTTTCACCAACAAGTGTAGGTGTGCAAGATGCAGCGAAGAATGGTGTGAAGCTGAACGTACAAGATTCTATTAAAGTAGCTCCTAGTACATCAGGGGAAATTAGCCCTGAAATTATCATTCCAGAAAACGCTGAATTTGGTAGATATGAGGGATATATTCATATTTCAAATAAAAAAAATGAAAAAGAAGTATATCAAGTGCCATTTGCAGTTAAATTCACAGAAAAAGGAATTGAATCTGTAGATTTGCTGAGAGATGCAATGGCAACAGATACATCTAACTTCCATCCATTTATGGAAAGGCCGAGTTCACCCCTGACATTTAAATTGAACAGTCCACTTGAAACTATCGATGCAGTGGTGAAGGATCGAAAAACAGGAAAGGCATTAGGAATTGTGGGGACAATTAATGCTAGCAGTCTAACACCAAATATTGAATATATCATGTTCGATGGTATGGGTGGCTATGTATTCCCGTTTACAGGAGATCCAAATCATCCAATTGGAGACAAGCGAGTTACGTTGCCTGATGGAGATTACCAACTTGATTTCATTGGATATGACAAAGAAGGGAAACCTTATACAAAAGGAGATAGCGTAATTATTGATAATATCAAACCTGAAATGAAATTTACCGATGTAAAACCTGGCGTTCATGAGGTAAATGAATCTATGTTCAAAGAAGAAGATGGTCAGCGTGCATTATGGGTACATGGTAACATTTATGATTCTACGATAGATGTATTAAAGGCAAAAGGCCTTCAGTATGACCAAAAAACTAATGAAATTGTATATTACCAAAACTCTGCTTTTCCGTCAGGTTGGTTGAATACAATTCAAGCCAATGGTGATTTTAAATTTGGTGTACTTCCAGAGGAAATCAATGAACCGCTTAATTTAAGGTTATTTGGATATGATCTTGCAACTGCATCAAATATGGCAAATGGATTTAAAGATTATGTCTTTGTTAAAGAGGGAACGGAATACGCTGTCCCAAGCTATGACAAGGATAAATTTAAACTAGGAGAAAAAATTACATTAACTTTAAATCTTAATAATGTGAAACAACTTATGTCAGGTACATTTGAGATTCCTTATAGTAAACAGTTGTTTAAATTTGTAGATGTTAAACCAAATCCAGCACTTGCAGAATATGCAAAACAACATGGATTAAATATTAAATTAGAAGATCCAGTGATAAATGAAGAAGGAAACTGGGAAAACAAGGTGAAAGTTGGTGCATCTTTAGAAGGAACAGAATTTAAAGGTCTAGATGGAGACGCACCATTTGTAGATGTTACATTCGAGATGACGAGTGACGAGTATTTTAATAATTTAACAGCATTTGGAGTAGATAAATTCTCTTATACAAAAACAGGTGCATCAGAAGGCGTTGAGATTCCTGTGTTTAAAGATAAATCCTTTTCTATTATTTCGAAACATGCAATGGTTACAGGATATATTGGACCAGAAGCTTTCTTAACTGAAGAGGGGTATTTAGGTAAGAATGACTACACAAAACTAGGAGCAAAAGTGTATGCAGTTGGTAAGGATGGAAAGAAATATACAGGAACGGTTGATGATAATGGGCAATTTGAAATTCATAGTGTTCCAGTAAGTGATACAGAATATAACATTTTCGTAGAAATGCCAGGTCATTTAAATAGTAAATTAACTACAAAAATAGGGAAAATGCAGGATGGAGAATTAGTGGGACAAAACTTTAGAGCTGATATGGATGACAGCCTTGCAGGTGATGTAAACGGCGATAAAATGGTAGATATTCAAGATGCTAGAATAGCAGCTCTTTCATATGAAAAAGGAAAAGTGGCTGTAAAAGATGGAGATGTCAATCAAGATGGTGTTGTAAATGAAACAGATATTCGTTTTATTGAGAAGAATTTCTTGAAAAAGGGTCCAGATGCCAAAGAAAATCAGAAACCGAAAGAAAATGTAGGGCCAGTGACGTTAGATAAAATCTTACGTTCCATTGGATTAGAGCCAAAAAAATAAGTGGGCAAACTTCTAGAGTAAATAAAGCAATAAGACAATGAATATAAAATTAAATGAGATTGGCTAACAAATAACCGGTAATGATTTACGGTAACATTACCGGTTATTTTAAAAGTAATAGTCGTTTGGGTACATGAAGTAACTAGCTTAAAGTTAGTTCGCTTTCGTTGTGGGACAAGGTAGTTGCTTAATTATTATTGTTTGTGAGCTGGAAATAAGGTTTGTAGTTTAAACTTTAAAAATAGGGGGACTTGTGAAATGAGTATTAAGAAAAAACTTGGTATGGGTGTTGTAACTGCAGCGCTTGGCTTATCTTTAATTAGTGGGGGAACATATGCGTATTTTAGTGATAAGGAAGTATCACAAAACACGTTTGCAGCCGGTACTTTAGATTTGAGTGTTAATCCTGAAGTTGTTATTAATGTCGACAATATTAAACCAGGTGATGAAATGGAGCGTGGTTTTCAATTAGTAAACAAAGGAACCTTAGCAATAGGAGATGTGAAACTTCTGACAGATTACAGTGTAATCGATGCTAAAGGAGATAATGGAAATGCTGATTTTGGTGATCATATCCGTGTTGATTTCTTGTGGAATTTGGATAAAAATGAGGTTCCAATTTGGTCTACTACATTATCTGAATTAAAGGTAGCTACGCAAAACGGAAGTATTCCTGATCTTGTACAAAAAGGTGTTGTAGACCGAGAAGGAAATGGACTTGCTCCTGGTGATGATGATACTTTCTACGTAATGTTCACATTTGTAGATAACGATGAAGAGCAAAATGTATTTCAAGGGGATTCATTGAAGTTAAATTGGACCTTCAACTCAATGCAGACAAAAGGTGAAGAGAAATAAAGATAAATATTATATATGAGAATGAATTGATGAAGAATTGAGGAATAGAATTTTTAATAGTGTAAAGGTTGATTGAGTGAATCAACCTTTTTTTATTTTGTGAGAAAATTATGCTTAGATTATTTGAAAAAAAGTAGCTTGAAAGTTACGTTACGTAATCTTTTATACTAAAGAAAATAGGATATAGGGGGATGGTGTAGATGACTTTAAAATGTATGTGGGGATGGAAAGAAATTTTATATTTATTTGTTTTTGTATTTCTGATTGTACCAGTAATGGTTGAATCTCTTTTTTATGATTATGCTTTAAAAATAATAGGGAACTCATTATATGCTGGAGTATTAATGGGACTTATAATGGCAGTGATATTTACATTTTTAGTTTATCTTTTTTGCATAAAAAGATATAAACTGTCGTGGAAAGATATTGGAATTCGGAAGCTTTCATGGAAAGATTTATTGTGGACATTTGTAGCGGTTATTTCTTTGATTGTAGTGAGTGTTGGAGTATTAATGATAATGGAGAAACTGGGGATTTCTTTCGAAAATAGTAAAACGGAGACGATCCAAAATGATAAATCAATATATGCGTTCTGTATCGCGGTAATTGGAGCAGCAGTTATATCACCAATCTATGAAGAAATTTTATATCGAGGTGTTTTTTATACGTTTTTTCGTGATAGATATGGCATATGGGGCGGTGTGCTTATAAGTTCAATAATATTTACCGTTGTTCATATTCCAACATATAACACATTACCGGTGAATTTTTTAAGCGGTGTAGTATTCGCGTGGTTATATGAAAAAACAAATTCTATTTTATCGGCTATGATTGCACACGCACTATTTAATTTCATAGCAGTACTTCTTACATTTATGTCGAATTAAGAAGATATATAGGAGGGATACAAATGGAAATAGCGGTAGAACGTGTTTTTACGAATGAAATTTTAGCAAGAGCAGCAAAGGCATATCATGTAACGGTGGAAGAAAAGCCACTTGGTGATTTTGAAAATTATATTTTTAAGGCGAAGGATAAAAATAATGAAGATTACGTATTACGCTTAACCCATTCTTCTCATCGGTCTAAAAAAGAGGTAGAGGCCGAACTAGATTTTTTACGGTATGTTGCAGAGCATGGGGCAAAAGTGGCGGGACCTCGTAATTCAATATCTCAAAACCTTGTAGAAGAAATTGGAGCGGAAGATGGCACTTTCTTTTTCACGTCTTTATTTACATATGCACAAGGTGAGCAAGTAAAAGGAGAAGGGTCGCCTTATTGGGGAGATACTTACTTTGAAGCGTGGGGAAAAGCGATTGGACAACTGCACCGCCTTACAATGGATTATCCTAAAACAGACTACCGTGATACGTGGGAAGAGGATGAAAGTAGCATTGTTAATGGATTAGAAGATGAGAAGGTGAAAGGGATTGCTACTGTATTAATGGATGAAATAAAGGCTCTTCCAATCGAAAGAGAAACGTTTGGCCTTATGCATGGCGATATTCATCCAGGTAATTTTCATTATGATGGAAAAGGGCTAACAATCTTTGATTTTGATGACGCTGCCTATAATTACTTCATTCATGATTTGGCAATGGTTCTTTATTACTCTGTTCTTTTTACACCGTGGACATTGGAGAAAAAGACGGAATTTGCTCGTAAACAGTTACAAGTGTTAAGAAAGGGGTACGAATATGAGCACAGGCTGGCGGATAGTTGGTATGAATCGTTACCGTTATTTTTACGGTTACGTGATATAGGCCTATACGGTACGATTCAAAAGAAATTTAAGGGGAAAGATATGCCAGAGGATTTTCAAAAGTTATCAGATGAGTTGTATGAAAGAATTATAAAGCAAGAGGCAATAGTGAATACATAATACAGAGATAAGGGAACAAAGTATATAAAATAAATATATACTTTGTTTTTTTATACAAAAATATGTTTACTTTATTAAAATAATATTGTTATAGATTCGGTATACACTTATAATTTTATATATATTCTGAATATTCTTTATAAAGAAGGAGGGGGAAAGTTGGAAGCTATCGTAAGTTGGATAAATAATATTGTTTGGAGTCCAGCACTTGTCTATTTATGTTTAGGAGTAGGTCTATATTTTTCCATTCGAACAAGGTTTTTACAAGTAAGACATGTAGGAGAAATGGTGAAACTTACATTTCAAGGGGAAAAATCGGATGCGGGTGTTTCTTCATTCCAAGCTTTAGCACTTTCATTATCAGGGCGCGTTGGAACAGGAAATATTGCAGGTGTTGCAACGGCTGTTGCCTTTGGTGGTCCAGGGGCTGTATTTTGGATGTGGGCGGTAGCCTTTCTAGGAGCTGGTTCTGCATATGTAGAATCGACGCTTGCACAAATATATAAGACGAAGCATCAAGGGCAATTCCGCGGTGGTCCTGCTTATTACATTGAAAAAGGACTAGGTGTTAAATGGTATGCTTTAGTATTCGTTGCAGCGACAATTCTTGCGACGGGGATGCTGTTACCGGGTGTTCAGGCGAATAGTATTGCTGTAAGTCTAGAAACAGCTTTTGGTATTAATACTTCTGTATCAGGAGCGGTATTAGTAGCGGCATTAGCACTTATTATATTTGGTGGAGTTAAGCGAATTGTTAACGTAGCGCAAGTTGTAGTACCGTTTATGGCGCTTGGCTATATTTTAGTAGCCTGTGTAATTGTAGCTATGAATATTGAAAAATTACCAGACGCTTTCATGTTAATTTTAAAAAGTGCATTTGCATTAGAAGCGGCTTTTGGCGGGATTATCGGTTTAGCAATTTCTTGGGGTGTAAAACGTGGTATTTATTCAAACGAAGCAGGGCAAGGAACTGGGGCCCATGCAGCAGCAGCAGCTGAAGTATCGCATCCAGCTAAACAAGGGTTAGTACAAGCATTTTCCGTTTACATTGATACATTATTTGTTTGTTCAGCAACAGCATTTATGATGATTATTACAGGCATGTATAACGTATTTGATGCAAGCGGAAAAAACTTTATCGTCAATAAATTAAATGGTGCACAACCAGGTCCTGGTTATACACAGGCTGCGGTAGAATCTGTTTTCCCTGGATTTGGAAACGGTTTCGTGGCAATCTCTCTACTATTCTTCGCATTTACAACAATTATGGCTTATTACTACATCGCAGAAACGAATATCGCTTACTTAAATCGTGATAAAGACCGCCCTTGGATGTCTATCGTACTAAAGTTTGTATTCTTAGGAGTTGTATTCTACGGTTGTGTAAAAACAGCAGCAACAGCGTGGGCTTTAGGAGATATTGGTGTAGGAATTATGGCATGGGTTAACATTATTGCGATTCTATTATTACAAAAGCCGGCATTGATTGCATTAAAGGATTATGAAAAGCAGAAAAAAGAAGGAAAAGATCCAGTATTCGATCCGCAGAAATTAGGAATTAAAAATGCTGATTTCTGGGAGCATGAATACGGGAAAGACAAGAAAGAAGAAGTATCTTAAGAGAATAGAAATGAAGGAGCAAAGGGAAATCCCTTTGCTCTTTTTTATGGACAAAATGAAGATGAAAGTTATTTTTTTGCCTATTTTTGAATATAAAAAGAATGTACATGCTTTGTTTAGGAGAGGGGGGAGTATGGTGATAGAGTTTCGTAATGTAAATAAATATTATGGTAACTTCCAAGTTTTGAAAAATATTAATGTGCAAGTGAAAAAAGGTGAAGTGGTAGTAGTTGTTGGTCCTTCAGGATCAGGAAAAAGTACATTGCTTCGGTGTATAAATCAGTTAGAGGCGATTACTGATGGAGAGTTAATCGTACAAAATACAGATGTACACAATAAAAAAACAGATATGAATGAATTACGTCGAAATATTGGTATGGTCTTCCAGCATTTTTACTTATACCCACATAAAACAGTTCTGCAAAATATTACACTAGCACCAATTAAAGTAAATAAAACTTCAAAAGAAGAAGCAGAAAAAACAGCGATGGTTTATTTAGAGAAAGTAGGAATCCCGGAGAAGGCAGGTGTATATCCTCATCAATTATCCGGAGGTCAACAGCAAAGGGTAGCTATTGCTAGAGGGCTCGCGATGCAACCGAAAATTATGCTATTTGATGAGCCTACGTCCGCTCTTGATCCAGAGATGATCGGAGAGGTGCTTGATGTTATGAAAGCGCTGGCTAAAGAAGGAATGACGATGGTCGTCGTCACACATGAGATGGGATTTGCACGTGAGGTAGCAGATAGAATTTTATTTATGGATGACGGTCAAATTATCGAAGATACAACACCATCACAATTTTTTGCAAATCCTGAACAAGAAAGAGCACGTCTATTTTTAAGCCGGGTATTAAATCATTAAAGGAGGAATTTCATGCTTAAGATGAAAAAGTTGTTTACCCTAATCGTATTCTCATGTTTATTCGTGTTTATTGTTGCTGGGTGCGGGGGGAAAAAAGACGAGGCGAAAGAAACGAATACGAAGCAAGGCGGAGCTGTTGAGCAAATTAAGAAGCGAGGGAAGTTAGTAGTTGGAGTGAAGAATGATACGAATTTATTTGGATTGAAAAACCCTTCAACAGGGCAAGTAGAAGGATTCGATATTGATATCGCGAAGGCACTTGCGAAAAAAATTCTTGGTGATGAAAAGAAACTAGAGTTGAAAGAAGTAACGTCTAAAACACGTATTCCGATGCTGAAAAATGGTGATATTGATGCAATTATTGCGACAATGACAATTACGGAAGAACGCAAAAAAGAAGTAGATTTCTCAGATGTATATTTTAAAGCAGGACAATCGTTACTTGTGAAAAAAGGAAGCAATATTAAGAGCATTGATGATATAAAACAAGGCGTTAAAGTATTAGCTGTAAAAGGATCAACATCTACAAATAACATTCGCCAAAAATCACCAGAAGCAACAGTATTAGAGTTTGAGAATTATAGTGAGGCATTTACAGCGTTAAAAGCAGGTAAAGGCGATGTTTTAACTACAGATAATGCGATTCTTTACGGAATGGCAAAACAAGATTCTAATTATGAAGTTGTAGGGAAAATTTTCACGGATGAACCGTATGGAATTGCAGTACAAAAAGGTGCAGACGATTTAACGAAAGAGATTAATAGTTTATTAAAAGATATGAAAGCGAATGGAGAATACGATAAATTGTATGAAAAATGGATTGGTCAAAAACAAGAGAAGTAAAATGAAACTTTATTTCTCGTGATAAATAGTAAGAGTGAGAGGATGAGAGTACTCATCCTCTTCTTGTAAAGAAAGAGGGGAGAATATGTGCCTGATTTTTCTATATTAACGAATAACATTGATATGTATTTAGAAGGATTTAAATATACGGTTATGTCTAGTGTAGTTGCACTAATAGGAAGTTTTGTTTTAGGAATTGTTATGGCAGTGATGCGAATTTCACCTATTCGTATTTTGAATTGGATTGGCTCTGCCTATGTAGAGTTTGTTAGAAATATTCCACTCGTATTAATTGCATTCATTTTCTATTTTGCTTTGCCTGTAATAGGAATTACTTTCAACGGTTTTGTAGCAGGGACAGTTGCGCTTACAGTTTATACAGCGGCTTTTATTGCGGAAGTAATTCGTGCTGGTATTTTATCAGTCGCGAAAGGTCAAATGGAAGCAGCACGTTCTTCAGGATTAACTTATACGCAAGCGATGTATCATGTCGTCTTACCTCAAGCGATGAAAATCGTCATTCCTCCTCTAGGAAATCAATTTCTCAATTTAGTAAAAAACTCTTCAATACTCGGAATTATTGCTGGAACGGATTTAATGTATCAAGGAGACTTAATTTCAACGAAGACGTTCGTTACGTTTGATGTATATATATTTGTCGGGATGTTTTATTTAGTATTAACAATTCCGCTAAGTATGCTAGTGCGTTATTTAGAAAAACGCTTAGCAAAGGAGGCGGTATAAATGGATTTTAAAGGAGCGATAACAGGTGATCATATCCTCTTTTTATTAAAAGGATTACTCATAACGTTAGAGGTAGCGCTCATAGCAATTGTACTTAGCTTTATTATTGGTAGTGTAATAGGAATATTGCGCTATACGAAAATACCTGTCGTCTCACAAATATTAGGCTTTATCGTGGAAGTCATTCGAAATTTACCGCTACTTTTAATTATATTTTTTACGTATTTTGCACTTCCGGAAGCGGGATTGAAGTTAGAAATTATAACAGCTGCAATTGTTGCTTTAACAATATTTGAAGCGGCAATGATATCTGAAATTGTTCGAAGCGGTCTATTATCTATCGAAAAAGGGCAGATTGAGGCTGCAAGGTCTTCTGGATTAACGTATGTGCAAGCGCTTTGGCATATTATTTTGCCGCAAGCATTAAGAAGAATGGTCCCCCTGCTTGTTAGTCAATTTATTTCATTGTTAAAAGATACGTCATTAGCGGTTGTTATATCATTGCCAGAGCTTATGCATAATGCTCAAATTATTAGCGGGCAGAATGTAAATTATATGATTCCGACATTTATACTAGCAGCCTGTATGTATTTTGTTGTAAACTACGGTTTATCAATTTTATCTAGAAGATTAGAAATACGTTAACTCTTACAAAAAAATGTAAGAGTTTTTTCCTTATAAATCCTTTTTTTCCTCAAATTAGTATTGTGAGCTCTTAATATTTGAATTTTTATATTGTTTTATCAGAAAAGTTTTAATTTTATATAGAAATTGTAATCGCTTTCGTGTATATTTTTATTATCAGAAAATTTTAAAAAGAGATAGGGGTACTTGTAGGGGGAGGATTAAGATGCAGCAAACAACGAATGAGCAATTACATCGTACGATGAAGAGTAGACATTTATTTATGATCGCACTAGGTGGTGTAATCGGAACTGGTTTTTTTCTAGGTTCAGGTTACACCATTAATCAGGCTGGACCAGGGGGAGCCATCCTTTCATATTTAGTGGGCGGATTTATTATGTATTTAACAATGCTTTGTCTTGGAGAGCTAACGGTAGCAATGCCAGTTTCAGGATCTTTCCAAAAGTATGCGACGAAGTTTATTGGACCAGGAACTGGATTTATGATCGGTTGGCTATACTGGATTGGATGGGCAGTAACAGTAGGATTAGAATTAACATCGATCGGTTTAATGATGAAAAGATGGTTTCCGAATGTTGATGTTTGGGTATGGTGTCTCGTATTCGGAGTTATTTTATATGCTTCAAATGCAATATCAGCGAAGAGTTATGCTGAATTAGAGTTTTGGTTCTCTAGTATTAAAGTAGTTACAATTATTGCATTCATTTTACTTGGTGGTAGCGCATTACTAGGATTCTTACCATACGATGGAAAAGAAGCAGCGCCTCTTTTCTCTAACTTTGTAAGTGATGGTGGGCTATTCCCAAATGGACTAGCTGCAGTGCTTCTTACGATGATTACAGTTAACTTTTCCTTCCAAGGAACAGAGTTAATCGGGATTGCAGCAGGAGAGAGTCAGAATCCTGAAAAAACAATTCCACGTGCGATTCGTAATACAGTATGGCGCATTATGTTATTCTTCATTTTAACAATGACAATTTTAGTAGGGTTAATTTCTTGGAAAGAAGCAGGGATAATTGAAAGCCCATTCGTAGTTGTATTTGATAAAATCGGTATTCCATATGCAGCTGATATTATGAACTTCGTTATTATTACAGCTCTTCTATCTGTAGCGAACTCAGGGTTATATGCAGCAACGCGTATACTATGGTCACTTGCAAATGAAGGAATGGCACCAACTTCTTTCAAGAAAGTAAATAAACGTGGTATTCCGATTACAGCGTTAGTCGTAACGATTGCTGTAGCGGCGTTATCTTTATTAACAAGTTTCCTTGCAGAAGATACAGTATATATGTATTTATTATCTATAGCTGGTTTATCGGCTGTTTCAAGTTGGATCATTATTGCTTTATCACAACTTCGCTTTAGAAGTCAGTATTTAAAAGGCGGAGGAAAATTAGACGACTTAAAGTATAGAACACCACTATACCCGCTTGTTCCAATTTTAGCTTTAATTACAAATAGCATCGTTGTTATTAGTTTAGCGTTTATTCCAGAACAACGAATGGCGTTATATTGTGGTATTCCATTTATCATTTTCTGCTACATATATTATTATATAAATAAGAAACGGCAGAAACCGATGAAAGTGGAGATGGAGACACCAAATGAAACTAACAATCAAACACGATGATATACAGGCGGATTTATCGTATGGTCAATTAGCGATTGGAAAAGAAAACGGATATTCACCGTTACAATTACTCGTGTCTTCTATCGCAGGATGTAGTGCAATTGTCTTCCAAACAATTTTAGAAAAGAAACGTATTACATACGATACGTTTACAATTGAAACTGAAATTGGTAGAAGTGAAGCTTTATCAAAACCAGTTGAAAGTGTTCATTTGCACTATAAAATTAAAGCGCAAAACATTACAGAAGAACAATTAGACAAGGCGCTGCAACTTGCAGTGAAAAATTGCACAATTGTTCAATCTGTAAAGGATAGTATAAAAGTTACAGAAACAATTGAATTAGTAAAGTGAAACATAAAAACGTGAGAATAGGGCGCTCACGTTTTTATGTTTTTAAAAGAGGGATTTTTTAGTCTTCATACATATGTAAAACTTCTTTCGCACGTATGCGTAAACCATCTATTAATTCTTTCGGTTCTAAAACTTTTGCATCTTTTCCAAGTCTATAAAATAAAGGCGTAATAAAATGGATTTCTCCTTTATCAATTGTTGAATGTATATGTCCTGTCCCGTCTTCCGTTACTACAACGAACTCTTCAAGGTAAGGAACGCTTTTACATTGACGTACGCCTTCTGTTGTCAGTAAAACATGTAACTGAGTAGGACTGTGTACTACGTTAGAGTTAGAGGCAAACCACTCTTCTAAATTCATGAATGTATCTTCATTTTCTTCCGTTGATAATATAGAAAGAATGCGATCAACACGATAAAGTAATACTTTTTTTCTACTAAATTCATAGGATGGCAAATACCATAAACCATCGTGAGCATATACACCGATAGGATGAACATGTTTTGTTTTAATCCCTGATTTAGATTCGTATTGAAAGTGTAAATTTTTATTTTCAATAGCCGCGGTTAATACTTCGTTTAAAAGAGGTGTATCAATTGTTCTCTTCGGATTCCAAAAAGAGATATAAGATCGTATTTTATCAACTTTCGCTTTCGCATCATGTTGTAGGGAGCTATACAGTTTATGCGTAACGGAATTGATTCCTGTGTTAAAAGGCAAGTCTCTGTAGTAGCTTAAAGACTGAAAAGCAAAAAAGATGGAGACCGCTTCTTCTTCGGTAAATAAAATGGGGGGAAGCATGCTGCTTGTTAATACTTTATATCCTCCGTTACGACCTTGTTCAGCGTAAATGGGTAATCCCATATCACTTAAATCTAAAATATATCTATGGACCGTACGAACGGAAATATTAAATTCATCAGCTATTTCTTGAGCTGTAAATGTTTTTTTCGTAGAAGCAAATATAAGAATGTCTAGTAAACGTTTTGCTTTTGACAAGGATATCACCTTTTTCTTTTTTAACATGACATAAGTTGTCATGTTTTATGGTTAGTATAGTGCTTATAAGATGATTTTATCAATAGAAGCTGTAAGGAGGAAAAGATATGTCACGTGAAATTGTTTTATTTATTGCAGCGAGCTTAGATGGATTTATCGCGAAAGAAGATGATGATTTAGAGTGGTTAATGGAAACAGAAGGTGAGGGAGACAACGGTTATACAGAAATGTACGAAACAATTGATACGATAATTATGGGAAAGAGAACGTACGATTATGTGATAGAGCATACGGAAACATTCCCGTACCTAGATAAAAAATGTTATGTTTTTTCTAATTCAGAAAAAGGTTCAAACGAACATGTAGAGTTTGTAAATGAAGATGTATTAGAGTTTACAAAAAGGTTGAAAGAGCAGGAAGGATCTAAAATATGGATGGTCGGTGGAGGGAGTCTACTGAGAGAGTTCTTTAAGAATAATTTAATTGATGAATATGTTGTTACGATTACACCTCACATATTAGGTTCTGGAGTTCCGTTATTTAAAGAAAAGAATCCAGAAATTAATTTAACTTTAACGGATACGAAACGTTTTGGCCAATTCGTAAATTTATATTATAAAGTAAAGTCCTAAAGGATAAGAAAACACGACTATTGATGATAGTCGTGTTTCTATATAGATGGCAATGAAATTGTAAAGCAAGATCCGTGATCAATTTCACTTGTGACAGTAATATTCCCGCCGTGTAGTTCTACGATTTCTTTTACGATGGAGAGCCCTAAACCAGTGCCTCCTGTAGCTCTAGAGCGCGCTTTATCAACACGGTAAAAGCGATCGAAAATGTGAGGGAGGTCTTCAGGCGGAATACCTTCGCCTTCATCTTCAATTGTAATGGAAATACGTTTATGTTCTTCTGTAACAGAAATATTTATATGAGAATGTTCTTTTGAATGTCTATACGCGTTATTTAAAATGTTAGCCATAACTTGTTCAAAGCGTTGCTCATCTAGCTTTACTAAGAGTGAGGAAGGACATGTGAAAACAACTTTAATTTGTTTTTCTCCGTACATCACATTTATTTTTTCAGTGATGCGAGTAAGGAAGATGTGTAAATGCACTTCCTGTACTTGAATGAAAAAGTTATGCTTTTCCATTTGAGCGAGTGAAAATAAATCTTGGACTAAGCTTGTAATATAATCAGACTCGTCTTTTATAATGGATAAGTATCGTAAACGTTGCTCTGGGGGTGTGTTTTCTTTTGATGCAATGTCAGCATAACCTCTTACGTACGTTAATGGTGTTCGTAATTCGTGAGCAACACTTGCTAGAAATTCACTTCGCTCCGTTTTCATATAATGTAAATCATTTGCGAGAGTTTGGATAGATTGTGCTAGTTCACCAATTTCGTCATTTCGAGTAGTTGTTAATGAAACGGATAAATCGCCCTTACTCATTTTTTCAGTCGCTTGTTTCATGTGTAACAATGGTTTTGTTAACAAACGTGATAATAGAAAAATGGTGATGGCTGTTAATAGGAAAGTAATGACTCCAGCGATAATGAATTGCCGTGTGAGCCCGTTAACCATTTCTTCGATTGATTCCGTCCCGAGAAACATATATACATAGCCTTCCGTTTTTCCTGCCACTACAATTGGGCTAACTGTACATATATAATTAGATGTTTTCCAATGATTCTCTATAATTGCTCCATCATGATCTGTTCGTGTTTGCATTCCTTCAATATGTTTTTTTATAGTAGTATTTATTTCATTGGATTTAGCTAGTATTTCCTTATTTGCATTTGTAATAATAACAGTTGTTTCAGCTTCGGATTCCATTAAAGCAACATGGGAGATTGTTTGCCTGTCAAAATATTTTTCAAGGACATCTCGGTGACTATTTCCACGCTTTAATAAAGCAGTCATTTCTTCATTCACTCTATTGTTTACAAGGCTATAATAGAGCAAGACAAATAGAACACTTTCGATTAAAAGTGTAACAATTAGAAAATAAAATCCGAGTTGAATAGAAATTCGCTTCATCGTTTTGCTCCTTAGTTTTCAATATCAATCCATCGATATCCTACTCCGTAAACAGTTTTTAAATGGTGATCAATGGGGAAATTTACTTTTCGTAATTTATCACGTAAATTACGAATATGTGAATCGACTGTTCTATCTTCTGTATTTGTATTTAATCCCCAAATTCGTTCAATGAGCTGATCACGGCTTAATACGTAGTTCACATGACGTAAAAATAATCCGAGTAAAGAGAATTCGATTGGGGTGAGAAGAAGTTCTTCATTATGGACAGAAATGAAATGCTTGGCCTCATCCCATAAAATGCCGTGATATTGGATTTGTGCATGTTGATTGGTTCGGCGTAAAACAGCTTCAATTCTTGCGAAGAGCTCCTCTTCGTGGAATGGTTTCGTCACGTAATCATCTGCTCCAAGTTTTAACCCTTGAACGACATCTACCGTTTGATCACGAGCAGTTACCATAATGATAGGAACGTTACTAAATGATCGAATTCTTTTGCAAGTTTCCCACCCATCCATCTTTGGCATCATAATATCGAGTAAAATAAATTTGAAGTTTCGATTTTCTAGATGTGAAATAGCTTCTTCTCCGGATACTGCACATACGCAGTTATATCCGATTGGAGTAAGATAAAGCGTTAATAATTCAAGCATTCTCGGTTCATCATCTACGAGTAGTATATCGATCATAGAGTACCTCCGCATTTGTAGTTATTACTTAAATTGTAAGTCAAAATCATGAAGAAATGGTGCAGATTATAATGCATCTGCATAATTTCTTCAGAATTGCTTGTTATTGTAAAGTTGAAATTCCATTTTAGGTAATAATATTGGCTCGAAAACGAATAATACGGAGGCGATATAGTGAAAAAGATGATCCGAATTTTGGGGATAACAATAATTGCAGCAGTCGGTCTTGCGGCATGCGGACAAACGAGTACAGATCATAAAAATCATGAATCTACAGAAGAGAAGAAAACAGAGCAAAAGGAAATGAAAATGAATCAGGAGGTAACTGCACCGAAAAAAATGAATCAAGGTGCATCGAATGATTTATTAACGACAAGTTTAAAAAATGTAACGAGATTAAATACAAATGATCCTCTGCAAATGGCAGTATTAACTTCGCAAACGATATGGCCAGCAACGCATAAAGAGAATCAGCCAGGCGCTATTATTTTAGTGCCAGTGAACGAGTGGCAATTAGGTATTGCAAGTGCGGATCTTATTCATCACCCGAATAACGGACCGATTTTATTTATAGAAAAAGAAAAGGTACCCGAAATGACGTTAAAAGAAATAAAACGATTAAATCCGCTCGGAACGAAAGATGGAACGCAAATTATGGTGATGGGGGATATAGGGGCATCTAGCCTAGAGCAATTAAAAGAATATAAAGTAAAGCAAATAAAAGAAACGGACCCAGCTAAATTTGCTAAAGATGTTGATAAAGAATATGCCGATATAACAGGAAATTATCCAAATAGCGTTATTATCGGTTCGTCTGAAGAAGAAGGACGTTTATATACAACACCAGCTGTAAATTGGATTTCTCATATGCCAGAACCTCTTCTATATACTGAAAAAAATAAAGTGCCAGAAGCGACAATAGAGGCATTAAAGACGAGAAAAGATAAAGCGAATATATATGTGTTAGGACCAGAAAAAATCGTTTCGAAAGAAGTAGAAAAAGAGTTAAGTAAATATGGGAAAGTAACGCGTATTAGTGGGGAGACTCCAACAGAAAATTCGGTTGCATTTGCGAAATTTAAAGATGAAAAAACGAAATTTGGCTGGGGATTCACAAAACCAGGTCACGGTTTGTCATTTGTTTCAAGCAAAACACCAGACTTAGCAATTGCGGGAGCACCGTTTTCACATATGGGTAAACATGCCCCTGTTGTTTTGCTTGAGGAAGGAAAAGCTTCACAACCAGTTTATGACTTCCTTGCTACTATTCAGCCGAAGTTTAAAGATGATCCAACACTTGGACCATATAACCATGGTTTCCTATTAGGAAGTAGTAGTGATGTTTCATTTGAAACACAAGGTATATTGGATGAGAGGTTAGAAATTGTTCAGGAAAGTGGTCAAGGTCACGGTGGACATTAATGAAATGAGAAAAGACGCTGCTAAGGTAGCGTCTTTTCTTTAGGAAACTTTTACATAGTACAACATCCTTTGCTCGTTATATAATAGCCTTCGTGCAGTCGGCCTTGATTTTCTTATGGAGAAAATCAAATGATAAAAGAGTGGAGGAGTGTTACTTTGTTTCAAACTATAAAAAATGAATGGTTCTCAAATATAAGAGGGGACGTGCTATCAGGGGTTGTTGTTGCTTTAGCATTAATTCCTGAAGCGATAGCTTTTTCTGTTATTGCAGGTGTAGATCCGACGGTTGGATTGTACGCGGCCTTTTGTATTGCGGTTACAATTTCGTTTGTCGGCGGAAGACCAGGGATGATCTCGGCGGCAACGGGTGCGATGGCATTATTAATGGTCACTCTTGTGAAGGATCACGGTTTGCAATATTTATTTGCTGTGACAATAGTAACAGGTATTGTTCAAATTATTTTTGGAGTGTTCAAGCTGAGCTCATTTATGAAGTTTGTTCCTAAATCCGTTATGAGTGGTTTTTTAAATTCACTTGGAATTTTAGTTTTTACAGCGCAATTTCCGCATTTTAAAAATGCAACTTGGCAAATGTATGCACTTGTCGCATTAGGACTTGCAATTATATATTTATTTCCACGTATTAAGACGGCTGTTCCGTCTACACTTATTTCAATTATTATTGTGACAAGCATTGCACTTATGAGCGGATTACAGTTAAAAACAGTAGGGGATATGGGAAGCTTACCGAAAGAATTACCGTTCTTTAGTATTCCTGATGTTCCATTTACACTTGAGACATTAGCAATTATTTTACCGTATTCAGTTATGCTAGCGGTTATAGGTTTACTAGAGTCATTATTAACGGCGTCGGTTTTAGACGATATGACACATACGGAAAGTAATAAGCATAAAGAGGCACGTGGACAAGGGATTGCGAACGTTGTTGCTGGTTTCTTCGGAGGAATGGCAGGATGTGCAATGATTGGACAATCTGTTATTAACATTAAATCAGGTGGTCGCGGGAGATTATCGACGTTTGTAGCCGGTGGTTTTTTAATCGTATTGCTATTTGTTTTAGGTGATTACGTTGTTCATATTCCGATGGCAGCTTTAGTTGCAGTTATGATTATGGTTTCGATTGGGACGTTTGATTGGAACTCTGTAGCGACGATTCATAAAGTACCAAAAGGAAACGCATTTGTTATGATCGTAACAGTTGTGATTGTCCTAATTACACATAATTTAGGATTAGGTGTAATTATCGGAACGATAATTAGTGCAGTTTTATTTGCATTCAATATGGCAAAGATTCACGTGAAACATTTGTATATTGAAAATAAGAAAATATACGAAATTCACGGCCAACTATTCTTCGCATCTACGGCAGAGTATATAAATGCTTTTTCATACAATGAAGATGTGAAAGAAATTGAGATGAACTTTACTAACGCACACGTATGGGATGATTCAGCAGTAGCGGCAATTGATAAAGTTATAATGAAGTATGAACAGAACGGTGTGAAAGTAAGGATCACAGGGTTAAATGAACGTAGCTCGAAGCTCGTTGCGAATTTAGCTACTTATAATAAGAGAATTGCTAGTTAGAAGCCTCCTTTTTAGGGGGCTTTATTATATAATACGGGTAGGATAACGAAAAGGGGATTCAGCATATGTACAAACAAATTTTATTAGCATGCGATGGTTCTGAACATGCACTTCGAGCAGCCGAGCATGCAACATATATTGCGAAATTTAACGAAGAAACACATGTTGAAGTTGTGTACGTAGTAGATAATAGAACGGCAAAGTCAGATATTATACAAGGACAAACGGATTTAGAAACAATATCAGCTAGTCGAAAAGATAAATTAAAAGAGATTGAGGGTTTATTAAAGAAAGAGAACATTTCCTACAAAATTACGATTCTACATGGCGATCCAGGAGATACGATTGTTCAATATGTAAATACAGGAGATATAGATCTTATTATTGCTGGGAGTAGAGGGCTAAATACACTGCAAGAGATGGTGCTTGGTAGTGTAAGTCATAAAATAGCAAAGCGTGTGAAATGCCCGGTTATGATTATAAAATAAAGTGAGATATTCTGTAGTGTAAGCAGGACCTTGATATAATTCGAGGTCTTTTTTGATGTATTAAGAGGGAGAATGTGGACAGAATATATATAAGTTTAAAAAAATGTTAACTTACAAATTTGTAAGTTAGCTGTCAGCGAAATCGATGTTATGAAATTTTTCCCATTGATACAATAAGAATATCAAAGGGGATATAGGGAGGATGGAAGGTATGAAATCATTTCAAAATTTGTCTTATAGCCAAGGGGTAAGTTTAATTTGTTTAGGTGGATTTGCTGGATCTGTTATGTTAGCTGTTTTAATAAAGATGTTTCAGCAAATGTTTTAATCGTATGAATAGAAGGGAAATGATTAATATAAATAGCAAGAGAAGAACGATAAATAAAAAATAGCTCTTAGCATGTAAGTAAATGCTGAGAGCTATTTTTATGTTTATTTTTCTACACATTATATTTTGTTTAAACTTCTTTTGATTTAGCAGATCCTGTATTTAAAGTAAGAGCAAGGAAGAACATTGCAAGCACACAAGAAGCAAGGAGCAAAATGAATCCGCCGTCCCATCCGAATCCATCTACAATAAAGCCCATAGCTGCGCTAGCAAAAGTAGCCCCCCCTAGGTAACCGAAGAACCCAGTTAACCCAGCGGCAGTTCCAGCAGCTTTTTTGGGTGCTAAGTCAAGCGCGTGAAGACCAATTAGCATAACAGGTCCGTAAATTAAAAATCCAATGGAAACAAGTGCGATACTATCAATGATTGGATGCCCAGCAGGATTTAGCCAGTAAACAAGAACGGCAATGAATACACCGACCATAAATAGAATGCCAGCAGGTGCGCGGCGCCCTTTAAATAGTTTATCACTCATCCATCCGCAAAGAAGTGTACCTGGAATACCAGCCCATTCGTATAGAGCATAAGCTGTACGTGAGCTACTGTGAGTAAAGCTTTTTTCTTCTACTAAATAAGTAGGAGCCCAGTCTACAACGCCGTAACGAACGAAATAAACAAAGACATTAGCGATAGCGATGTACCATAAAAACTTATTGTTTAATATGTATGTAAATAAAATTTCCTTTACCGAAAGTTCGCGTTCACGGTCCGCTACTTTTTCATCTGATGGATATTCCCCAGTATGTTCTTCAATAGAAGGTAATCCGCAAGATTGAGGTGTATCTCTCATCGTAATTAATACATAAATCCCCACCAAAATTGAAAGAATACCTGGGAAGTAAAATATACTTTTCCAGTCATTTGCAAAGAAATATAAGCCTAATGTAACGAGAGAAGGCATAAGCGCGCCGCCGACATTATGAGCGACGTTCCAAATAGACATTTTTGTACCACGTTCACTAATGGAGAACCAGTGAACCATCGTACGACCACAAGGAGGCCATCCCATACCTTGTACCCATCCATTTAAAAACTGAAGTACAAACATAAGTATAATGCTCGTTGTAATGAAAGAAAATGAGCCGAAAATAATATTAATGATACCGGATAAAAATAGCCCAGCTGCTAAAAAGTAGCGAGGATTACAACGATCGGATACGATACCCATAAGAAATTTACTTAATCCGTAAGCGATAGATACTGCTGAAAGGATAACCCCAAGTTCCCCTTTACTAAAGCCTTGTTCGATTAAGTATGGCATTGCGAGTGAAAAGTTTTTTCGAACAAAGTAGTAACCCGCATAACCGATGAAGATGCCTAAGAATACTTGCAAACGCAATTTGCGGTATTCGCTATCAGTGCGATCAGCTGGTAAGCGTTCTGCGTGGGGCGCAGGTTTAAATAATTGTGTGAAAAACATAAAATGAAAATCCTCCCCTAATTAATTGGAAGCGTTTTAAGACAGAGAGAATACAAAAAGGCTATGAAATATAAAAAAGTTCCCTTCTTTATGATTCATAGCCATATACTCCGATTCTCCGTGACTGTCAATATTAACTTCGACGAAAATTATACAACTTTGTGACAAGAATGTAAACGTTTTTATAAAGAAAGTTGTTGACGTATTTTGTTTGTGGGATTAATATTTAAATACGTTAAATATTTTATTGCTTAAATAAGAGGTGGATAACATGCCAAATGATATGACTCATATTGATAAGATTCAAGCTCTTACATTCGCTATAGGAAAGAAAATGCAAACAGAGCTATTAGAACAAATGCAAGCATCAGGACTTACACCACCGCAGTTTTATATTTTAAAGATTTTAGATCATTACGGAGCTTCAAGAGCGACACAATTGGCGGAGAAAATGTACGTGAAACCGAGCGCGATTACAGTAATGACTGATCGTTTAATTGATCATGGGTTAGTAGAGCGCTATCACGACGATAATGATCGCCGCGTTGTTGTCATTGAGCTAACGAAGAAGGGGAAAGCTACAGTAGAAGAAGCGATGGCGGCTCGTAATGAGCATATTGCAAAGTACTTCTCACACTTAGAATTACAAGAGAGGGAAGATTTGTTGCGCCTCTTTGAAAAGCTAGAAACAATTATTTGCGGGAAACCAGAGAAAAAAGAGAAAAACTAAGAGGAATTGAGGAGATTACATGGAGCAACAAGAAAATCAGAATAGAAAGTTGTTGTTAATCGGTTTAGTAATCGCAATGCTATTTGCTGCATTGGACGGAACAATCGTTGGTACAGCAATGCCGCGTATCGTCGGTGAACTAGGTGGATTAAGTTTAATGACATGGTTAACAACAGCTTACATGTTAACATCAACAACGGTTGTACCGATTGCAGGTAAATTAGCGGATTTACTTGGGCGTCGTAACGTATATATAGCAGGATTAATTATCTTTATGGTTGGTTCAGCGTTATGTGGTATGGCAAACGGTATGACAGAATTAATTATTTTCCGTGGTATTCAAGGTCTTGGTGGCGGTATTATGATGCCAATGGCTATGATTATTATCGGAGATATGTTCACGGGAAAAGAACGTGCTAAATGGCAAGGTATTTTTGGAGCTCTATACGGTCTTGCCTCTGTAATTGGACCACAAGTTGGTGGTTGGATTGTAGACGCAGTGAACTGGAGATGGGTATTCTATATTAACTTACCAGTTGGTATTTTAGCGACAATCTTCATTGCAATGGGATTAAAAGCACATAAACAAACAGGACCAATTAAAATTGATATCGCTGGAATCTTCACGATGATTCTCGGTGTTGTAAGTTTATTACTTGCGTTAACGTTTGGCGGAAAAGATTATGCATGGGGTTCTTGGCAAATTATCGGGTTATTTGCACTAGCTGCCATTGGTATTGTTAGCTTTATTATCGTTGAAACGAAGGCTGAAGAACCAATTTTACCGATGCACTTCTTTAAAAACCGCACATTTACACTACTGAATGCGATCGGTTTCTTTATGAGTATCGGAATGTTTGGAGCAATTATGTTCGTACCGTTCTTTATGCAAGGAATTGTAGGCGTAAGTGCTGCTGAATCAGGAACGATTATGACACCGATGATGATTACAATGATCGTTATGAGTATTATTGGTGGTCAGCTTGTATTAAAAATTGGTGTGAAACCACAAATTATTACAGGGATGCTTATTATGGCTAGTGGTTTCTGGTTATTAACAACGATGGATATGCACACAACTAAGCTTACCGCTACTTCTTATATGATGGTTATCGGTTTAGGAATGGGTCTTGTTATGCCGATATTAACATTAGCATTACAAGAAAGCTTCCCGAAAAAAGATCTTGGCGTTGTAACATCATCAAGTCAATTCTTCCGTCAAATCGGTGGAACGTTTGGGATTACAATTTTAGGATCAATTATGAATAATACTTCAGGCACAACGTTAACAAATAAATTAGTACCTGTATTAGACACATTCCCAAAAGAAGCGGGACAAATGGTAACAAAATTTAAAGATATGATTCATACAGATCCACAAAGTTTATATTCTATGCTATTTAGTCCAGAGGCATTAAAACAAATGCCAGAAGCATTTTCTAATAGCATCGTACCAATTTTGAAAAGCTCTTTAGTGGACTCACTTCATACTGTATTCTTAACAGGATTGGTATTTATCGTAGTAGGTGCTATCTTTACGATTTTCTTACAGAAAATTAAACTGTCTGATCGTAAAAAAGATGCTGAAGAGCCTGCTGTAGAAGAAAAGGAAAAAACTGTATCATATTCGTAATAAAAAAGCATCGCCTTATGGCGATGCTTTTTTTGAGTATAACCTTAAAAGCTTTTTAGTTAGAAATGATTGACGTATTTTTATAAATGCGTTATATTATTTTCTGTAAACGGTTACATGAAATGAGGAGAAAAGAGAATGAGTACGATTAAAGACGTTGCAAAATTAGCAGGGGTATCTGTTGCGACCGTTTCCAGAGTGTTAAATAAAAATGGATATGTCCATGAGGATACATTAAAGAAAGTAGAGCGAGCAATTGAAATGCTAGATTATAAGCCTAGTACAGTAGCGCGTTCTTTATATAATAAAAAGTCTCGTTTAATTGGCTTAGTTGTTCCAAATATCGTGAATCCATTCTTTCCGGAAGTTGCACGTGCTGTAGAAGATGTAGCACATAAGCAAGGTTACACAGTTGTACTTTGTAACTCTGATGAAAATTTAGAAAAAGAGAAGCAATACATTGATGTGCTTAGACAAAATAATGTGGACGGATTTATTGTAGCAACGAATCCACAAAATAGTGTTAATTACATGAATTTGTCTATTCCAGTTGTTGCGATTGACCGTATGTTTAATGAGCGGATTCCTACTGTATATGCAGATAACTATGCAGGGAGCCAGGCGGCGACAAAGTTATTAATAGACAAAGGGTGTAAACATATTGCACATATTCGTGGACCGCGTGATGTGAGCACAGCTAATGAACGTTTTGAAGGTTTTGTAGACGTTATTACGCAAAATAATCTTTCTTATATGATTGCAGAGAGTACATTCGATCCAGCTAATAGTGAACGGGTAGCGGTGGAATTATTAGAAGAATATCCGCATATTGATGGAATTGTTGCTGGGAATGATTTAATTGCAATCGGCGTTGTAAAGGCTGCACTTCAAAAGGGAATTTCTATTCCAGACGATTTACAAATTATTGGATTCGATGGAATTTCTTTAACTGAAATGATGTATCCATCTATTACGACTGTTGCACAGCCAATTTATGAAATGGGGAAAATTGCAACAGAATTGTTGTTAGAGCAGATGGAAGGAAATCCATTAGAAGAGAAACACTATCGTTTACCGATTGAAATTATAGAACGAAATACAACGAAGTAAGGAGATGAGACAGATGCCAAATATTGCAGTAGTAGGTAGCATTTCAATGGACTTAGTGGCTGTTTCAAAAATACGGCCGAAAGCAGGAGAAACAGTAATTGGTGAAGCGTTTCATACGATACCAGGAGGAAAAGGGGCCAACCAAGCAGTTGCTGCAGCTAGATTAGGAGCAAATGTAGCGATGATTGGTGCAGTAGGAAATGATGATTACGGAACAGTAGTTAGAAAAAATTTGGAGAACGAACGCATTTTTATCGACTATGTGGTACCGGTTACAGATAGGACGACAGGAATCGCTCATATCGTTTTAGCAGAAGAGGATAACAGTATTGTTGTCGTACAAGGAGCAAATGCTCTTGTAAATGAGTCGATTGTAGATCGTTCAAAAGACCTTCTTGTAAAAGCTGATATGGTTGTTCTTCAACTAGAGACTCCGCTTGAAACAGTAAAATACGTTCTGTCTATTTGTGAGGAGCATAAAATTCCAGTTATGTTGAATCCGGCTCCAGCACAATTTTTATCAGAAGATATTTTAGAAAAAGCGACTTATATTACGCCGAATGAACATGAATGTCGCATCGTATTAAATGATTTCACATCACCAATTGAAGAGTTACTTGCGAAATATCCAAATAAGCTATTGATGACGGAAGGGTCTAATGGTGTTCGTTTCCATAACGGAACGGAAGTTGTTCAAGTTCCAAGTATTGCTGTAGACGTAGTAGATACGACTGGAGCAGGTGATACATTTAACGGTGCGTTAGCAGTTGCGCTTTCTGAAGGAGCAACACTTCAAAAGGCAATTCGTTTTGCAAATATTGCTGGTGGTCTTTCTGTAACGAAACTTGGGGCACAGGGCGGTATGCCAACGAGAGATAGAGTACGTGAAGTGCAGGTGATTGTCGGATGAAAAAGCACGGTGTATTAAATAGCGAAATTGCGGCAGTCCTTGCTTCACTTGGACATACAGATACGATTGTAATTGCTGATTGCGGGTTACCTATTCCTGATGGAGTAAAACGAATTGATTTAGCAGTTGAAATCGGAAAGCCTAGCTTTTTAGACGTATTACAAGTAGTTGCTGATGATATGGCAATTGAAAAAGTGATGTTAGCAGAAGAAGTTATTATAAATAATGCAGAGGTAAATAAAGAAGTTGAGATGCGATTAATAGAGCCAGCATTTGAATATGTGTCTCATAAGGAATTTAAAGAGCATACAAAGAGAGCGAAGGCGATTATTCGTACAGGAGAAGCAACGCCTTATGCGAATGTTATTTTACATGCAGGCGTGATTTTTTAATAAAGGGATGTGATGAGAATGCATATTGAAATGAAGAACATTTCAAAAGCGTTCAGTGGTAATCCTGTTCTAAAAAACGCACAGTTTATGATTGAAACAGGAGAAGTCCATGCATTGATGGGGGAAAATGGAGCGGGGAAATCGACGCTCATGAAGATTTTAACAGGTGTATATAAAAAAGACAGTGGAACAGTCATGATTGATGGGAAAGAACGAACTTTTAAAAGTGCGAAAGAAGCTGAAGAGTATGGTATTGCATTTATCCATCAAGAGTTGAACATATTACCGAATTTAACGGTAGCTGAAAATATGTTTCTTGGAAAAGAGTTAATGTATGGGAAAACGGGCATTTTACGTACGCGTCAAATGAATGCGATTGCCCAGCAACAATTAGCAGATCTTGGTCTACATGTGAGAGGTGCTATGCTAGCAGGTGAATTATCAGTTGGACAACAGCAAATTATTGAAATTGCTAAAGCATTAATGACAAAGGCGAGCGTTATTATTATGGATGAACCTACAGCAGCATTAACAGATCGCGAAATTGAAACTCTGTTTATTGTTATTAATAAATTGCGTAAAGAGGGCGTTTCATTCGTTTATATTTCACACCGGATGGAAGAAATTTTTTCAATATGTGATGCTATTACGATTTTGCGTGATGGAGAATATGTAGGGAAAAGATTAATTCCAGAAACGTCATTTGATGAAGTAGTTAGCATGATGGTGGGCCGCAGTATTGGTGAACGTTATCCAGAACGAAATAGTCAAATTGGCGAAGTGATTTTTGAAATGCGAAACGGAACGAAAAAAGGAAAATTTGAAAATGTTTCGTTTCAAGTTAGAAAAGGTGAAATCCTTGGTGTTGCGGGCTTGATGGGAGCTGGTCGCACGGATATTATGAAAGCAATATTTGGATATGAACCGCTCGATTCAGGAAAAATTTTCATGAATGGACAAGAAGTAAAAATTGATAGTCCAATTGATGCGATTAGACAACGAATTGCCTTTATTACAGAGGATAGAAAATCTGAAGGGCTTGTGTTAGATTTTTCGATTCGTGAAAATTTAGCTTTACCAAATTTAGAAAGTCTTTCAAAGGGAAGCGTGGTTAATAAAGGTTTAGAACGGCAATTTACAGAGGATATGATGAAGCTTCTTAATGTGAAAGCAGCAAACGGAGAGCAAGCTGTCAAATCTCTTTCTGGTGGAAATCAGCAAAAGATTGTAATTGCAAAATGGTTAGGTATTCATCCGCAGTTACTCATTTTAGATGAACCAACGAGAGGTGTAGATGTTGGGGCTAAAAAAGAAATTTACTCTATTATGAATAAGCTTACCGAGCAAGGAGATGCCGTTATTATGGTATCGTCTGAGCTTCCAGAAGTTTTAGGAATGAGTGATCGAGTTCTCGTCATTCATGAAGGGAAAATCGGTGGTATTTTAGAGAAAGATCAGGCATCGCAAGAGTCTATTATGGCACTAGCTACAGGGGGAGAGTAAGATATGGCTAAGAAGGGGAATGTATTACAACAACTTGGTTCTTTAATTGGATTAGTATTAATTATCGTAGTAATTACAGCTTTAAATCCAGCATTTATTGAAATTCCAAATTTATTTAATATACTGCGCCAAGTATCGATTAATGCACTCATTGCATTTGGAATGACCTTCGTTATTTTAACAGGGGGTATTGACTTATCGGTAGGTTCTATTTTAGCATTATCAAGTGCACTTGTTGCCGGAATGATGGCAAGTGGCATGGATCCGTTCCTTGCAATGGTAGTTGGATTATTAGCAGGTCTTGCAATGGGGATTGTAAACGGTATCATTATTGCGAAGGGAAAAGTAGCTCCGTTTATTGCAACTTTAGCAACAATGACTATTTTTCGCGGGTTGACGCTTGTTTATATGGACGGACGTCCGATCACTGGTCTTGGTGATCATTTAATGTTCCAAATGTTTGGCCGTGGTTATTTCCTTGGTATTCCTGTGCCAGCCGTTACAATGATGATTGCTTTTGCAGTATTGTACTTTATTTTAAAGAAAACAACGTTTGGTCGCCGTACGTTTGCGATTGGTGGAAATGAAGAAGCGGCAGCTTTATCAGGTATTAATGTTACGAGAATTAAAGTAATGATTTACGGTCTTTCCGGAATTTTGGCAGCGCTTGCAGGTATTGTCTTAACATCAAGGTTAGATTCTGCACAGCCGACTGCTGGTACTTCTTACGAATTGGATGCAATTGCTGCAGTTGTGTTAGGAGGAACGAGTCTTTCAGGTGGAAGAGGATGGATTGTTGGTACATTCATCGGTGTGCTTATTATTGGTGTACTAAATAACGGTTTAAATTTATTAGGTGTATCTTCTTTCTTCCAACAAGTTGTAAAAGGACTTGTAATCTTACTAGCTGTACTAATTGATCGTCGAAAAGAAGCGTAATGGAGGGACAATTCATGAAAAAATGGTTACTGATACTCGTTGCATGCATCATGGTAGTTACTGCTGGTTGTTCAATGGAACCACCAGAATGGGCAAAGGATTCTAGCGATAAAGGTCGAAATAAAACTATTAAAGTTGGATTTTCTGTTTCAACTTTAAATAATCCATTTTTCGTCACGTTGAAAAAAGGTGCAGAAAAGAAGGCAAAAGATAGCGGCATTGAATTAATTGCTGTTGATGCACAAAATGATGCGGCGAAGCAAACAAATGATGTTGAAGATTTAATTCAAAAAGGTGTCGATGTAATTGTTATTAATCCAACCGATTCAGATGCTGTTGCTTCAGCGGTAAGTGCAGCTAATGCAGCCAATGTTCCTGTTATTACAGTAGACCGGGTTGCGAATTCAGGTAAAGTTGTTTCTCATATTGCTTCCAACAATATAGAAGGTGGTCAAATGGCTAGTGATTACATTCGGGAGTTAGTTGGTGAAGGAACAAATGTTGCTGAGTTAGAAGGAATCCCTGGATCGTCTGCTGCTCGTGAGCGTGGGAAAGGATTCCATAACGTAGCTGATAAGTCTTTAAAAGTAGTAGCAAAACAAGCAGCTGATTTCGATCGTGCAAAAGGATTATCCGTTATGGAAAATATTTTGCAAGCAAATAGCGATATAAAAGCAGTGTTTGCTCATAACGATGAAATGGCATTAGGCGCAATTGAGGCATTGAAATCTGCTGGTAAAACAGATGTGGTTGTTGTTGGATTTGATGCAACAGATGATGCTGTAAAAGCGGTTAAAGATGGGCGTATGGCAGCAACAGTCGCTCAAAAACCAGAATTAATCGGAGAGAAGGCGATGGAAACAGCGAAAGAGATAACACAAGGTAAAAAAGTGGACAAATTTATTCCGATTGAATTAGAGCTTATTAAGAAAAAATAAATAAATATAAAATGAAAATTAGGAAGGAAGAATAACAAATGAAATTTTTTATTGATACAGCAAACATTAACGAAATTAAAGAGGCAAATGCATTAGGTGTAGTAGCTGGAGTAACGACAAATCCATCACTTGTAGCAAAAGAAGGCGTAGATTTCCATGAGCGTATTCGTGAAATTTGCAGCTTTATTGAAGGACCTGTAAGCGCAGAAGTAATTAGCTTAGAAGCTGATAAAATGATTGAAGAAGGAAAAGAGTTAGCAAAAATCGCTCCAAACGTTGTTGTAAAAGTTCCAATGACAACAGAAGGCTTAAAAGCAGTAAAAGCATTCTCAGATTTAGGAATTCGTACGAACGTTACATTAGTATTCTCAGCGGTGCAGGCATTACTTGCAGCTCGCGCTGGTGCGACATACGTTTCACCGTTCTTAGGTCGCCTAGATGATATCGGTCATAACGGTATGGACTTAATTCGCCAAATCGCAGAAATCTTTGCAATTCACGGCATTGAAACAGAAATCATTGCAGCATCTGTCCGTCACAGTGTTCATGTAACAGAAGCAGCATTAAACGGTTCACATATTGCAACAATCCCAGCAAACGTAATCGCTTCATTAGTGAAGCACCCATTAACAGATCAAGGAATTGAGAAATTCTTAGCTGATTGGGAAAAAACACAAGAGAAATAATACGAAATGGAGAACCCAAGTTTAATTAACTTGGGTTCTTTTTTTTGTTTGAAAGAATTTTCATGCAATTGTGCATATTGTCTTTTAAATTTTTAATATAAGCTATTTAATATATACAAATCACTCTTTATTTTTCACATTTCGACATAAAAAGATAGAGGGTCTGACCAGAAAACTGGAGGACATGATTCTATAACAGAAAGCTTATTGCTTATAGAATCATGTCTTTTATTATACAAGGGAGGATAGATTACGTATTTTTATCTGAAGTTTAAGATTGATACAAGGGGATGAGTAAAATGAGAAAAAAAGCGCCATTTAAAGTGTTGTCATCGTTAACGATCGCGACAATCATCGGATGCTCAGCTGTAATGAGTGCTCCGTTAGCATACGCAGAAACGCCAGCAAAAGAAAGTGTGTCTACAACACCAATTGATTACAATTTAATTCAAGAAGATCGTTTAGCGGAAGCACTGAAGGAAAGAGGAACAATTAATCCAGCATCTTCTAAAGAAGAGACGAAAAAGGCTGTAGAGAAATATATTGAAAAGAAACAAGGGGATCAGGCAAATAAAGAAATTCTTCCAGCGGATACTGCTAAAGAGGCATCTGATTTTGTGAAAAAAGTAAAAGAGAAAAAAATGGAAGAAAAGGAGAAAGTAAAGAAACCTGAAAAAAATGTTAGCCCTGAGCAAAAACCGGAACCAAATAAAAATCAATTGAATGGGCAAGTTCCAACTTCTAAAGCAAAGCAAGCGCCATATAATGGACCGGTTCGAAATGATAAAGTATTAGTATTACTCGTTGAATTTAGTGATTATAAACATAATAATATTGATCAAACGCCAGGGTATATGTATTCGAAAGACTTTAGTAGAGAGCATTATCAAAAAATGTTATTTGGTAATGAGCCGTACAAGCTATTTGATGGTTCGAAAGTAAAAACGTTTAAACAATATTATGAAGAGCAGTCTGGCGGTAGTTATACGACGGATGGATATGTAACCGAATGGCTAACTGTGCCAGGGAAAGCGTCTGACTACGGTGCTGATGGTAGTAGTGGTCACGATAATAAAGGACCAAAAGGCGCACGTGATTTAGTGAAAGAAGCTTTACATGCAGCTGCTGAGAAAGGGTTAGATTTATCTCAATTTGATCAATTTGATAGATATGATACAAATGGTGATGGAAATCCAAATGAACCTGATGGTGTAATTGATCATTTAATGGTAATCCATGCTGGTGTTGGTCAAGAAGCTGGTGGCGGTAAATTAGGTGATGATGCAATTTGGTCACATCGTTCAAAATTAGCAATAGATCCAGTAGCGATTGAAGGTACAAAATCAAATGTAGATTACTTTGGTGGAAAAGTAGCAGCGCATGATTACACAATTGAACCAGAAGATGGAGCAGTAGGTGTATTTGCGCATGAATTTGGACATGACCTTGGTTTACCGGATGAATATGACACGAAATATACTGGAACTGGTTCACCTGTTGAAGCGTGGTCATTAATGAGTGGAGGTAGCTGGACAGGAAAAATCGCAGGAACAGAGCCAACTAGTTTCTCACCACAAAATAAAGATTTCTTACAAAAAAATATGGGTGGTAACTGGGCAAAAATTTTAGAAGTAGATTACGATAAAATTAAGCGTGGTGTAGGAGTTCCTACATATATTGATCAAAGTGTTACGAAATCCAATCGTCCAGGCGTTGTACGTGTTAACTTACCAGGTAAAAGTGTTGAAACAATTAAACCGGAGTTTGGAAAGCATGCATATTATAGTACAAGAGGAGATGATATGCATACAACGTTAGAAACACCATTCTTTGATTTAACAAAAGGAACAAATGCAAAATTCGATTATAAAGCAAATTATGAGTTAGAAGCAGAGTGTGATTTCATCGAAGTACATGCTGTAACAGAAGATGGAACGAAGACGTTAATTGATAGAGTTGGAGAAAAAGTAGTACAAGGAGATAAAGACACGACAGATGGAAAATGGATTGATAAATCATACGATTTAAGTCAATTTAAAGGGAAGAAAGTGAAACTACAATTCGACTATATTACAGATCCAGCTTTAACATATAAAGGTTTCGCGATGGATAATGTAAATGTAACAGTTGATGGACAAGTAGTATTTTCTGATGATGCAGAAGGAACATCTAAAATGCAGTTAAATGGATTCGTTGTTTCTGATGGGACAGAGAAGAAACAACATTATTATTATTTAGAGTGGAGAAACTATGCTGGATCAGATAATGGATTAAAAGCAGGAAAAGGTCCGGTGTATAATACTGGTCTTGTCGTTTGGTATGCAGATGATAGTTTCAAAGATAACTGGGTTGGGGTACATCCAGGTGAAGGCTTCCTTGGTGTTGTAGACTCTCATCCAGAAGCGTTTGTTGGGAATTTAAACGGGAAACCAGCGTATGGTAATACAGGCATGCAAATTGCAGACGCTGCCTTTTCATTTGATCAAACACCCGCATGGAGTGCAAATTCATTAACACGTGGACAGTTTAACTATTCTGGATTACAAGGTGTTACAACTTTTGATGATTCAAAAGTATATAGTAACAAACAAATTGCAGACGCGGGAAGAAAAGTTCCAAACCTTGGACTTAAATTCCAAGTTGTTGGACAGGCAGAGGATAAATCGGCAGGCGCTGTTTGGATTAAACGTTAATAACATAAAAGCACATTCTTCATATGAAGAGTGTGCTTTTTAATTTGTACATTAAGTTATTATTTTAGCTTATGTAATACAATTGTCTGTTCATATGTAGTGTATCAAATTATGTGGGGAAAGGAAATATTTCCGAGGAAATTGTCGAAGTATCGTCGGTATTTATACACTTTCTTTGTAGAAGAAGAAATGTAGTATTGCCTTTACAGTTTAATTTATTTACATTGTTATTTGGCTATACACAAAAGTGATATATTCGGCAATCAAAGAGCTCTATTCGATAGGGCTCTTTTTTATGGATAGAAAGGAGTGAACTAAATGAAAGAAATAATTGAATGTCCACAGTGTGAAGGGAATATTAATGCACAACATATTATTGATCTCCCGCATCCTTTTTCATTCAGGTGTCCACACTGTAAGGTGAAATTAAAAGAAATGAGGATCACACCATGTTTAATATTAGCGGCAATTTGTATAATTCCACTGTTTATTATGATTGGAGAGAGTATTAAGGAATTACTAGTAAAATATTTTTTTATTATAGATGATGTACCAACTGTACTTAGTTTCTTCTTATTTTGTTATCCGTTGTATTATCTTTATGAAAAATATAATGCCATATTGTTTATTAAATACGGCTTGTTGAAAGTCAAAAGTTGAATAGGAGCTTATCATTATGTTGTGGAAAGTTTATTTAGTAATTATAGCGATATTAACTATAACTTCGCTAGTAAGAGGCATGTTTCAAACACTAATTCAAAAGTTTGATTTTGTGGTGACTATAATCACGTGGATTGGGCTATTTGGTTTTGTCTTTGATGTAGAGATAGTAACCCCACTCGTTTGGAAATGCATCTTCCTGTTTAGTGTTATTTGGACTTTGAGTGCCGTTTTTGTTTTACGTTTATATGAAGAGAAGGATGACCCGCTACCTTTTATATTCAAATTAATTGGTATTATCCCAACGCTGCCATTATATTACGGATTATATCAATATGCATTTTAAAAAAAGACAATGATGGAATTAACCCATCATTGTCTTTTTTACTTTGCTTCTTACAAAAATCATTCCAGCAAATGTTAACAAGAATGCAGTTCCGATAACGAAGCTGACGCTAGGCGATGCCCCGATTGCTCCGACTGTAAAGGAGCCAGCAACAACTCCTAATGAGAAGAAAGCATAAAACAATCCGAATGCTTTTCCGCGCTTATCATCTGTCGTATTTTCAACAAGTAATGCATTTATCGATGGGAAAAGGATAGCGAATCCAATGCCATAAATCATCATAACGATAAAGAGCATACCTTTTGTTGCGAATAATCCAAGTAAAGATAACGCGAATGCCATTACTGCAATCCCAATTAGCATGAGTTTTGAACGATTAAATCGATCGTAAATACGGTTTGTTGGTAGCAAGAAGAAGAGGATAGCGGTAATTCCGAATACACTTAACATCATGCCTGTTGTAGATGCTTTAAGCGCTAATGCCTCAACTTTCACTGGTAGCATATAAGTGACAATTCCTTGTGAGAACATTAGTGTGAAAGCACCAATATATGCTTGCAATAACGGTTCTGATTTCAATAGTTCAATCATATCTTCTTTGTTCATCATTTGTGTTCTTGAGGTATCTTTTCTTGATACGTTATTTGGTAAGAAGAATAGAGATACGATTGTACCAAGGACCATTAAAATAGAAATGGTGATGAACACCCACTCTATACCAGCAGTTGCTTTCATAATTCCACTGAAAGCCGGTCCTACAATTGCCGCTGTTCCAACAGCAGCACCAGATAGAGCCATTGCCTTACCTTGTCTTGCTGAATTTGTTTGTTTTGATAAAAACGTAAAGGCAGCAGGAATTAAAAATCCGTCACTAAAGCCGTGCATAAAGCGCACAACTAATAGTTGTTCACCACTTTGAACAACGGTGTATAACAAGACTATGAAACTCGTAAGTCCCATGCTTATATAAAGTATTTTTTTTGCACCAAATTTATCGACAGCAGCGCCAGCAATAATATTACCGATCATATTAGCGAATGAGTACATACCGACAACTAGCCCAATAATAAGAGGAGATCCTCCAAGACTTTGAGCGAACGTACTCATAATAGGTAATTGTGAAAATGTATCTAGAAACGCTACGATAACAATAAAGTAAATAAAATATTTCAAGCGATATTCACCTCTCCTATGCTATTATGGCATAATGCTAATTTCAACCGCAATGAAATTAGCATTAACAGATGTGGAAAAAAGTACAAAGTGACAAAATATTGAACGTTATTTGTTAAAATTTAGTGGAATTGAGATTGTTTTTTTGAAATATATGGATAGAAGTATTATAATAGATTGGTAAACTTCACCAGGTTAAGTATATACGTAGAGAGGGATGTATAAAATGAAAGCATTACTTTGGCATAATCAACGCGATGTACGAGTAGAAGAAGTACCAGAACCAACTGTAAGACCAGGAGCAGTTAAGATCAAAGTGAAATGGTGTGGTATCTGCGGAACAGACTTGCATGAATATTTAGCAGGACCTATTTTTATTCCAACAGAAGAGCACCCATTAACACACGTAAAAGCACCGGTTATTTTAGGTCATGAGTTTAGTGGTGAGGTAGTTGAAATCGGTGAAGGCGTTACTTCTCATAAAGTGGGAGATCGCGTCGTTGTAGAACCAATTTATTCTTGTGGTAAATGTGAAGCTTGTAAACATGGACATTACAATGTTTGTGAACAACTTGTTTTCCACGGTCTTGGCGGAGAAGGCGGCGGTTTCTCTGAATATACAGTAGTACCAGAAGATATGGTCCACCATATTCCTGATGAAATGACGTATGAACAAGGTGCACTTGTAGAACCAGCAGCGGTAGCAGTTCATGCAGTACGTCAAAGTAAATTAAAAGAAGGGGAAGCTGTAGCAGTATTTGGTTGTGGTCCAATTGGACTTCTTGTCATTCAAGCAGCTAAAGCAGCAGGAGCAACTCCTGTTATTGCAGTAGAACTTTCTAAAGAACGTCAAGAGTTAGCAAAATTAGCAGGTGCGGATTATGTATTAAATCCAGCTACTCAAGATGTACTAGCAGAAATTCGTAACTTAACAAATGGTTTAGGTGTAAATGTGAGCTTTGAAGTAACAGGTGTCGAAGTAGTACTTCGTCAAGCGATTGAAAGTACAAGCTTTGAAGGACAAACTGTAATTGTTAGTGTGTGGGAAAAAGATGCGACAATTACGCCAAACAATCTTGTACTAAAAGAAAAAGAAGTTATCGGTATTCTTGGATACCGTCATATCTTCCCAGCTGTTATTAAATTAATTAGCTCTGGCCAAATTCAAGCAGAGAAATTAATTACGAAAAAAATCACAGTAGATCAAGTTGTTGAAGAAGGATTTGAAGCACTTGTAAAAGATAAAACACAAGTGAAAATTCTTGTTTCACCTAAATAATAGAGAATAGTAAAAAGTAGCCCTTTTCTAGAAATAGAAGAGGGCTACTTTTTTTCTATACAGAAAGGTGATAGACTTTCCTTTAACTACAGGTATTTTGTTTGGAAGGGGAAGTCTAATGCTTTCATTTATGTTGACATTGAAACGGATGCTAAAAGCTTGTTTACGAGCGTGGAAAGATAAAGAATTTCAAGTATTATTCGTATTAACATTTTTAACATTAACATCTGGTACGATTTTTTATAGTACAGTTGAAGGATTACGTCCTCTTGACGCTCTATATTTTAGTGTGGTTACGTTGACGACTGTCGGTGATGGGAACTTTAGTCCGCAAACTGATTTCGGAAAGGTATTTACGATTTTATACATATTTATCGGGATTGGATTAGTGTTTGGATTTATTCATAAATTGGCAGTTAATGTGCAACTGCCAAGTATATTATCGAAAAGAAAAAAAGAGTAAAGCGGTTAATCGCTTTACTCTTTTTTTACATTAGTTTAGACAAGTATTTGCAGTAGCTTAACAATATTTTATTACAATGTAAGTGTATTCATTCATTATATTCACTATGTATAAAGTTATAATGATATGAACATTTGCATATTTTAATTTATTGATAGAAATTTTGTGAAAGGTGGGATATTCTAGTCATAGGTTAACCGGAAGACATCGTAGGATCCTAACAAAATATGAAAAATAATTCAATTATAAAATGGAGGATTTCAGATGAAAAAGAAAGTTCTTGCTTTAGCAGCAGCTATTACATTAGTAGCTCCGTTACAAAGTGTTGCATTTGCTCATGAAAATGATGGGGGAAGTAGAATAAACATAGTTCACCGCTGGTCTGCTGAAGATAAGCATAAAGAAGGCGTAAACTCTCATTTATGGATTGTAAACCGTGCAATGGATATTATGTCTCGTAATACAACACTTGTAAAACAAGATCAAGTTGCACTATTAAATGAATGGCGTACGGAGTTAGAGAACGGTATTTATGCTGCTGACTATGAAAATCCTTATTATGATAATAGCACATTTGCTTCACACTTCTATGACCCTGACAATGGAAAAACTTATATTCCATTTGCAAAGCAGGCAAAGGAAACTGGAGCTAAATATTTCAAATTAGCAGGTGAGTCATACAAAAATAAAGATATGAAACAAGCATTCTTCTATTTGGGGTTATCTCTTCATTACTTAGGGGATGTAAATCAACCGATGCATGCGGCAAACTTTACAAATCTTTCGTATCCACAAGGGTTCCATTCTAAATATGAAAACTTTGTAGATACGATAAAAGATAATTATAAAGTAACGGATGGAAATGGATATTGGAACTGGAAAGGTACAAATCCAGAAGATTGGATTCATGGAGCGGCAGTAGCTGCGAAACAAGATTACTCTGGCATTGTAAATGATAATACGAAAGATTGGTTCGTGAAAGCAGCTGTATCACAAGAATATGCAGATAAATGGCGCGCTGAAGTTACACCAATGACAGGTACGCGATTAATGGATGCACAACGTGTTACTGCTGGATACATCCAGCTTTGGTTTGATACGTACGGAAATCGTTAAATATTTGAAAAAGGTCAAATCTCAGAATAGAGTATTTGGCCTTTTTATCACTACACAGTACATGGAGGTATGAAACGTGAAAGGTAAATTGCTAAAAGTTGTACTTAGCTTTGGCATTGGTTTAGGAGCTTTATATAGTGGATCTTCAGCTCAAGCAGAAATGTCTATAAATCAAAATAATACATTAAAAGTGATGACGCATAATGTGTACATGCTATCAACGAACTTATATCCGAACTGGGGACAAAATGAGCGTGCTGATTTAATTGGGGCAGCGGATTATATGAAAAATCAAGATGTTGTTATATTAAATGAAGTATTTGATAATAACGCTTCAAATCGCTTATTAGGAAATTTGAAGAAAGAATATCCAAATCAAACGGCAGTATTAGGTCGTAGTAACGGAAACGAATGGGATAAAACATTAGGTAACTATTCATCTTCGACCCCTGAAGATGGCGGTGTAGCTATTGTAAGTAAATGGCCAATCATTGAAAAGATTCAATATGTATTTGAAAAAGGATGTGGGCCAGATAACTTATCAAATAAAGGATTTGTATACACAAAAGTTAAGAAAAATGATCGTTTCGTTCATGTAATTGGGACACATTTACAAGCTGAAGATAATATGTGTGGACAAACTTCGCCAGCATCTGTACGTACAAAACAGCTACAAGAAATTCAAGAGTTTATTAAAAATAAAAATATACCAAATAACGAGTATGTGTTAATTGGTGGTGATATGAATGTGAATAAAATAAATGCTGAGAATAATAGTGACTCAGAGTACGCATCCATGTTCAAAACATTGCACGCTTCTATTCCATCTTATACTGGACATACTGCAACTTGGGATGCGACGACAAACAGTATTGCGAAATATAACTTCCCCGATAGCCCTGCCGAGTATTTAGATTATATTATTACAAGTAAGGACCATGCTAATCCATCGTATATAGAGAATAAGGTGTTACAGTCGAAATCGCCACAATGGACTGTTACGTCATGGCTCAAAGAATATACATATAATGATTACTCGGATCATTATCCAGTAGAGGCGACTATTTCTATGAAGTAGAGTAGCCTTGAAAAAGTTTCTTCGTAAAGAAGAAACTTTTTTTATTTGAAAACAGGAAAATCATTCTTTCTTTCCAATATGTATAAGACATATATAGAAGAGGAGAGAAAACTGTGGATAGAGGAATTTTTAAGGAAGTTCCATTACCGTGTGCATTTTTAGATGAAGTGGCTTTAGAGAGGAACATTCAATCGATTATAGAGTTAAGTGGAGATAAGAAGATTCGTATAGCGAGTAAATCATTACGCTCTGTTCCAATTATGAAAAAGATTTTGGCTGCAAATAATCGCTTTCAAGGTATTATGTGTTTTTCTCCTAGAGAAGCTTTGTTTTTAATTGAACAAGGATTTAATGATTTATTGCTCGGATATCCTGTTTATGATGAAAGAGCTTTACATGAAATTAGTTTGCTGACAAAGCAAGGGCACATTATAACTTGTATGGTGGATTGTGAAGACCATATTACTTATTTAGAAAAAATTGCTGAGAAGTCTAAAGGGTGTTTTCGCGTTTGTTTGGATATTGATATGAGTAGTCATTTTTTGAAATTTCATTTTGGTGTAAAAAGATCCCCGGTAAAAGATGTGCAGAGCGCTTTGAAAATAGTAGAAAAGGTGAAGGGCTCATCATATTTAATACTAGATGGTGTAATGGGATATGAAGCTCAAATTGCCGGGGTGGGGGATCATATACCGAATCAATGGATGAAAAGTAAAGCTGTTTCGTATTTAAAGAAGAAATCAGTGTTAGAGGTTAAAGAAAGAAGAGAACGTATCGTAAAAGAAATACAAAACCTTGGTATTGAACTAAGATTTGTAAATGGGGGAGGAACAGGAAGTATAAAAACAACTGAGCAAGATAACTCAGTTTCAGAGATTACTGTAGGATCCGCCTTTTACTCTCCTAAACTGTTTGACTATTATAAAGAAGTAAAATTTCAGCCAGCTGCCGGATTTGCTTTACCAGTTGTACGCAAACCGGCTCCTTTTATTTATACTTGCCTAGGTGGCGGATATATTGCCTCAGGTGCAGTTGGTAAAGATAAAGAGCCTGAGGTTTGGCGACCGGGTGGTGCAAAACTATTAGCTTTAGAAGGTGCTGGTGAAGTGCAAACGCCAATTTTTTATGACGGTGAGGAACGAGTAGCGATAGGAGATTCTATCTTGTTTCGTCATAGTAAAGCTGGAGAGTTATGTGAGCGTTTTCCTGTTTTGTATCGCATTAAACAAGGGGAAATCGTTGGAGAGTATTCAACATATCGGGGGGATGGACAATGCTTTCTATAAAGGGACAAAAATGGAGAAATTGGACAGGGAATGTAGAAGGAACACCGCATTATACGATGTATCCAAAAAGTATACAAGATGTAGTAGAAGTTGTGGGGCTTGCACGAAAAAAAGGAAAGAAAATTCGTGTTGTCGGTTCAGGGCATTCTTTTACACCTCTTGTGCAAACGGAAGAAATTTTAGTTTCTTTAGATGAATTGAAGGGCATTGCAAATATTGATGCAGAGAAGAAGGTTGCCGAAGTATGGGCGGGAACAAAGCTACATGATTTAGGGAAGTTACTTCAGGAAAAAGGTTATGCGCAAGAAAATTTAGGAGATATTGATTCACAATCTATTGCAGGAGCGATTAGTACGGGAACTCATGGGACGGGTGTTACATTTGGGAGTTTATCAACACAAGTTATAGAGATCACGGCAGTTTTATCAACAGGTGAGAGTATAGTTTGTTCAGAAACCGAGAACGCCGAATATTGGAAAGCATTTCAGTTGTCGCTTGGAATGCTAGGTATCATTGTAAAGATAAAATTGAAGGTTATCCCAGCGTATTCGCTTGTTTATGAAAGTGAAAAACAATCATTGTCTACTGTAATGAACAAACTAGAAGAATATAAGAAGAATCGTCATTTTGAATTTTTCGTTTTTCCTTATTCAGATGAAGTACAAGTGAAATTTACAAACGAAACAACGAGTAAAGAAAGTGATTTGAAATGGCATAAACTAAAGGTGGAGTTACTTGAAAATAGGATGTTCTCTTTATTATCTAAAGGGTGTAAATGGTTTCCTTCTATAAGTAAAGGAGTAAGCCGATTATCAGCTAAGGCTGTACCGAACACGAAAATAATTGGACCAAGCTATGAAGTGTTCGCTACATCACGTACAGTTCCATTTTATGAAATGGAGTACAGTGTCCCTTCAAAGTATATGAGGGCTGTTGTAGAAGAAATTTCAAATCTTATTGAAAAGAAAAAGTATAAGGTGCACTTCCCGATTGAATGCCGCTACGTGAGAGGTGATGATATATGGCTCAGTCCAGCATATGGAAGAGATTCAGCGTATATAGCTGTTCATATGTATAAAGGTATGAAGTATGCCGCTTATTTTGGTGAAGTGGAGAAAATTTTTTTAAAGTATGAAGGGCGCCCACATTGGGGGAAAATGCATACGTTAACGTACGAAAAATTGCAAAATATATATCCAGAATTGCATTCGTTTCTAAAAGTGAGGAAGTCACTAGATGAAACAGGAATATTTTTAAGCCCTTATACAGAAAAGTTATTTACGATTATGAAAAAAAGCTGACAAATTAGTATTTGTCAGCTTTTTTAAGTGTAATTGCATTTCTTGTATGACTAATACGCTCGTAAAATAGTAATTTATCACTGCTAAATACATGTAATAAAACATGAATAATAAATAGCCCGTTAATTACAAATTGGAATAACAGTATAACTAGTAATACTAAAGGCTCTGTATGATTTAAAATAGAGCTACTAGAAAGAATGTAATTGATTCCACCTAAAATGAAATAGAATATACCGTAACGAATGAATAATTCTTTTAGTGTAATACGCTCTGCTTGTCCTTTAATGTAAATACGAAGCAACGCTTTCCCTATTGTTCTTCCATTTGTAAAATATGGGATGATAATAAAGTAAATTAAGATTGAACATGTAATGAAAAGGAGTTCGTATACATTTGTGTAAGATTGGATATTAGAAATGAAGAAAGAATTTCCTTTGTTTTTAATGACAGGTACAACGATAGATAAGAAAATCCAATCAATTTGCATCGCGATAAGGCGACGAACGAATCCGACTGGTTTCGTTTCCAAATCAATACGACTATCTAACTCGTTTGCTTTCGGAAGGAAGTACGTAAATATTGGTGCAATGATAAAACCAATTACGCCACCTAGTGTATTTAAAAACAAATCATCGATATCAAATAAGCGATATGCACAATTATAAATACCATATAGTCCAGTCACTTGTGTTAGCTCGAAAAATAGTGAAAGACAAAAAGAAATACAAATAGTCTGTAAGAAACTACGTCGGAAATAATAACGTAAGTAAATACCAAATGGAACGGTTAATAGAACGTTAAATGCAACTTGTAAAAATGCAGATTCTTTTAATAAGTAGAAATAAGTAGCTGGTTTCGTTAAAATTGCTGATGTATGATTACCAATCTCTTGTATGAAATAAAATGGTGAGAGTTGCATGTGCTGTGTATTAGCCGGTTGTAGGCTACAAGTATCATACGTTTGTGGTAATGGCAAAATAACAAGAAAATAGGCATTTAATAAGTAGAGTAATAATGAGTATAAAATAAATGAGCGCCATTTATTTAAATAACCGTATTTTCGATAATTAAATATTAAAAAAGGAATTAAGAGAAACATTGCTAAAATAGGAAATAAAATAAATGCTGTTTTTACTGGAAATAAATATGCAGTCAAAATGAAGCTCCTTTCAATGAAAATTCGTTTATCATTATAGCGCTAAAAGGAGTTTAAAACAAAGTTAAAATATTTCGAAATAGAAAGAATTACAAATTTTATCGGAATTAAGTTATACTAAATCTAATATAAGGATATTGTGATTATATAAGTTGAGAGAGGGTACTAGATATGCAATATGAGCTTTTTTCGGTAAGCGGGGATCATATTACAACTTTTGAAAGCACATGGCGTTTTCAAGAGGGGGAACAGATTTTTGTTCATGATGATAATACAAAACGAAATTTTATTATTATTCGCTTAACACATGATTTATTTCAAAAAAATTCACATGCTATTCGCTTGTATTGTCAGGAAAAGAAAGTTTATGCATAAGGAAAAACCACTTACTGTATGAGGGCAGTAAGTGGTTTTTTATCCCGCTATTTGTGGGCAGTAAAACTCCCACCTCAAAATTCAGGTGGAGCAAAGAAGTTAGGTGGGAGCCCTGCTGCCGGTAAAAGCCCGATTGGTGAGGGCTAATAATCAGGAGGGATGAACAAAACCCCCACTGATTAAAGTTTCATTTTATAAGAAAATGATAGTTAGCACACCTACGATAATACAGTAGAAAGAGAAGTATTTTAAATTTCCTTTTGCCATAATGTTCATAAACCATTTTAATGAAATATATGTCATGACAAATGTTGCGATGAAAGCAACAATATAAGGTACAAATAATGTATCTAAATTTGGATCGTTTGCAATGTCTGTAATACTTAACAATAAACCACCTAAGCTAACAGGAATGTATAGTAAGAATGAGAAGCGAAGAGCTGTTTCTTGCTTCATACCAAGTAACATTGCTGCCACGATTGTAGCACCTGATCTGCTTATACCAGGAATTAGTGCGCAAGCTTGTGCTAGACCAATAATGATTGCATCTTTCATAGAAAGGTCACCATCATTTTTACGTCCACGCAAGTTTCGAATAATCCAAAGGCCGATAGCAGTAATAAGAAGGGAAATCCCAACCATTTTAACACCTTTTAAATAGTGGTCGATATAATCTTTAAATAAAACTCCAATTACACCTGCTGGAATGGTTGCAATAACAAGGTAAATAATAAAGAAGAAATCTGATTTTGCATCTTCTGCTCTTGTGAATATATAAGATAGACCATTCTTTGTTAGACGAATTAAATCATTTCTATAAATAAGTAATACAGCTAATAATGAAGCTGAATTAACAAGTAGCTCAAAGCTAAACCCTTCTATTTTTAGTCCTAGCAAATGCTGTGCTAAAACGAGGTGACCGCTTGAAGAAATCGGAATTGGCTCTGTTAGCCCTTGGAACAGACCAAGAATTAAATATTTTAAAATGTAGTAAAATTGTTCCATAATAACCTCCTTGTTTATTAGTCGAAAGAAACAACTTTTCCATTATAGCAAAAGAGAGGATGAATATTGAGAAGAAATAAATATTCGAAATATAATAAAAATCCCTTATACCGGTATAAGGGATTTTTATTATTAATGAGAAGCTACTGTTTCTTGAAGACTTTTTGATAATTGAACATCGACTTTTTCAGCATCATGAATATGATTCATAATAGTAGTATTTAATTTTTGGAACATTTGCTGTGTATTTGCAAATTCTCGTAATATATCATCATTACAAGATTTTTGGTTTTCGATAGCTTTAATAACATTTGTAGCGCCACTTTGTAATGTTTGAATCATTATTAAAATATTTTCAATTCTAGCGTTAGTATCGGCGCTCATTTCTACACCTTCATCAACTAAATGTAAATTATCTTTTGTATTTTCGTACGCTTTTTCAATTTCCTCTTGGATTTTTTTCGTTAAATTGCCAATGTTTTTTGTACTCTCCGCTGTGCTTTCTGCTAGTTTTCTTACTTCATTGGCAACAACAGCGAATCCTTTTCCATGCTCTCCAGCACGTGCAGCTTCAATACTTGCATTTAACGCTAATAAATTTGTTTGCGCAGCAATGTTTTGAATTACTTCTACGATTTGCTCGATTTCTTTTGAGCGTTCACTTAAATGATTCATACTATTAGACGTGCGCTGAGATTGTTCACCTAATTTATTAATTACAATAAGTAAACGGTGAACAGATTCTTTTCCTTCATTAGAGCAATCGATAATTTCTTCAATAGACTGAATTAAGCTTTGTTCTTTTTGTAACATTTCACTATTTAATTCATTGGAATGTGTCGTACGTGTTGAAACATTTTCAAAACATGAGTTTAAATGTTGAATTAAATTTTGGAGTGTATGGTGCTGGTTATTTACAAGTTGATGCTCTTGAACAACGCTTTGTACACGGTCGTGGATAGAAGAAATAGTCTCTTGGCTTTCAATATCTTTTTGTTTTAATTCTGTTTCTAGCTCTTGTATACGATTTTCTAATTGATCAATTTTATGTTGGAGTGCTTTCTTTTGAGTAAACATGTATTTATCTCAACCGCCTTTAGAAGTTATATTTTCTCTATATTTGGATTTTAGCATCTTTTATAATTTTTAAATATAGGAATTGTTAAATATTTAAGAATCTATTACATTTTGTTCACAATTCTCTTTTTTTGTCATGAAAAATAAACTGTATTTAATGGTTCTGTAAACAAACTGTAAAATAAATCATGTATAACTGTATAAGAAGGGAGTCGGATTATGAACTATTTTAAGCGAATCAGTAGTCTAGTATTAGCAGGAATTATCGTTCTTTCTAGTACAGTCGCTGTAAAAGCAGAGTCAAACGACGAGAAACTTAACAACATGCAACAGCAATTGCAGCAAAACGATGCAGATATGCAGAAGAAAGAGCAAGAGAAGCAAGCTGTTAGTAAAGAAATTCAAGGTATCGAAAATGAACTACATAATTTAAATAATACAATTGCAAAAAATAAAGAGGATCAAGCTGCTATTCAACGTAAAATCGATGAAACACATAAGCAGATTGAACAAAAAAAGAACGAAATTGTCGTTTTAGAAGATAAAGTCCTTGCTCGTAAGGATATTATGAAAAAACGTATGGTTTCTGTTCAAAATAGCTCAAATACGAGTTTAGTAGTAGAAGTTGTTGTAGAATCAAAAAACTTTGCAGATTTCATACAACGTATGAACGCAGTTACGACTATTCTAGAAGCAGATAAAGAAATTTTACGTCTACAAGAACAAGATCTTCGTCAAATTGAAGAAGATAAAAAAGAGATTGATGAAAAAGAAGCATCTTTAGTAGTAGATAAACAAAAATTAGCAAAAGCACAAGCTGATTTGCAAGATAACTTGAAAAAACGTCAAGATAACTTACAAACAGTTCAAGCTAAATATAATCAGGTTGCAAGCCAACTTAATTTAGCAGCAGAAGAAAAGGCTAAAATTGAATCAAATATGAAGGCAGTACAAGAAACAATCGCTCGTGAACAAGAAGCAGCAAGAATTGCAGCGGAAGAGCGTGCAAAAGCGGAAGCAGCTGCAAAGGCTGAGCAAGAAGCTTTAGCGAAAGCGCAAGCGGAAGTTGCTGAAAAGCAAAAGCAAGAAAAAGCTAATAAACCAGCTGAACCAGTTGCTAATAATAGTTCGAAAGTAGAGCCTGAACAGCCTAAAGTAACTGCTGGCGGAAAAGAAATGTATGTACACGCAACAGCTTATACAGCAGATCCATCTGAAAATGGTTATGCAGCAGGTCAACAAGTATATTCTGCATGGGGACCGGGTGATAAGCCTTATAACTTAACTGCAAACCCAGGAATGAAATTAATTGCGGTGGATCCATCTGTTATTCCATTAGGATCTACTGTAAATGTTGAAGGCTATGGAATTGCAATTGCAGCAGATACTGGTGGCGCGATTAAAGGTCACAAAATCGATGTTTTAATGCCGGATAAAGCTTCGTCTAGTAATTGGGGCAGAAAAAATGTTAAAGTTACAATTTTAAACTAAAACGTAATCCAACTTTACAAAACGTAAAGTTGGATTTTTTTATAAAAATAATGTTAAGTTGAGTTTACATTTTGTTAAGGATATCATACAATAATAGTGAGAGGTGGTAAATTTGACCATTTTAAATAGAGTGAAGGAATTAAGAGCTCGTTTTAATTTTACACAAAGTGTATTAGCGGAAAAAGTCGGAGTGACGAGACAAACAATTGCAGCAATTGAAAAAGGGGATTACGTTCCTTCATTATTACTAGCATTGACGATTTGTGATGTATTCGAGTTAAAGATGGAAGATGTATTTGTTTTAAATAAGGAGGGGGAAGAGGATGAATAGAATTGGGGTTTCTTATATCGTAAACGTGCTTTATACTGCGCTAGCCTGCTGGACATTTGTTGAATTTTATAGTGTTATTACAGAGTTAGCAGATATAATTAAAAACGAGAAGTTCCCATTTGAAGTATGGTTTAATGGAGCACCATTCATTTTATTATTTATTGGAGCTATTATAGTTACAATTTTTTATAGAATTCAAAAGAAAAAATACAAGAATTTATCTTTTTGGATGTATCCATTATTATTTCCACTAGAAGATGAACGTGAAAAAGCGATTACGGATAAAGCCTGTCGAACAACTTTTGTTTCGTTATGGTATGTGTTACCTTGTGCAGTCGGGTTTTTAACTTTTTCGCCTATTATTAATGACTATCTTCCTGGGTACCCACTGTATATTATATTCTCTATTTTCTTTATTCAAATGACGGTCTTTCACGTATCCCTATACAGAAATAAGTTAGTTTAAAAGAAACCTTCTTGCATAAGCAAGAAGGTTTCTTTTCAGCTTACACTTGTACATACAGCAATATTATCTTATCATTTTATATAGAGTAAGATTTTGTAACGGAAAGGAATTGTATATGAATAAGCAAAGAATTTATAGTATAGTAGCAATCCTTCTATTTGTTGTAGGTGGTGTATTAATCGGAAAGCCATTTTATGATGGATATAATGCAGAGAAGAAGCAGACAGCGAATGTACAAGCTGTTCAAAAGATGGAATATGAAAAGCATGATACAGAATTTGTAGATGCTTCAAAAATTAATCAACCAGACTTGGCAGAAGTAGCGAGTGCATCGTTAGATAAAAAACAAGTAATCGGTCGTATTTCAATTCCGAGCATCTCATTAGAACTTCCTGTTTTAAAAGCGTCGACTGAAAAGAATTTATTATCAGGTGCGGCAACTGTAAGAGAAAATCAAGTAATGGGACAAGGGAATTATGCACTTGCAGGGCATAATATGTCAAAAAAAGGTGTTTTATTTAGTGATGTATCAACTTTAAAGAAGAACGATAAAATTTATTTGTATGACAATGCAAATGAGTATGAGTATACTGTTACCGGTGTATCTGAAGTGACTCCTGATAAATGGGAAGTTGTAGAGGATCATGGGAAAGATGAGATAACACTTATTACATGTGTATCTGTTAAGGATAATTCTAAGCGTTTTGTTATTACGGGTGATTTAGTAGGAACAAAGGCTAAGAAATAAAGAAAAAAGAAGGTTCACTCTTTAAAGAGTGAACCTTCTTTTTTTATCCAATGTTGAGAAATAAAAGAATATTTCAGTTGGTATTTAAATATTTTTCTATTTTTATATAATAAAGTAATGATTCTAGATTTTGGGAGGAACAAAAGTGAAACAGCAAGTAAAAAAACTTCTTTTAACAACAAGTGTAGCGTTATTGGTAGCGCCAATTTCTGCTTATGCACATCCAGGACGTACAGATGCTAATGGTGGACATACGTGTCGTACAAATTGTGAAAAATGGGGATTGCAGTACGGGGAATATCATTATCACAATAAACCAGCTTCTAATAGTGGTACAACGAGTCCAGCTCCTAGCCAAAATAATAATGGTGCTGTAGAAGCAGAGAAACAAGCAGAAGCACAGCGTAAGGCTGAGGCAGAGAAACAAAGAGCTGCAGAAGAACAACGTAAAGCAGAAGAAGAGAGACAACGTGCTGCAGAAGAACAGCGCAAAGTAGAGGAAGAGAGACAGCGTGCTGCAGAAGAACAACGTAAAGCAGAAGAAGCACGTAAGGCAGAGGAAGCGCAGCGTAAAGCTGAGGCTGAAAAGGGACAAGCTGAAGGTCAAAAAAGTGGAGAGACAGATTTTAAAGCAGGAAAGAATAATGCAGAAGGACATGTAGCTGGAAAGTCAGACGCATATAAACAAGCATTTACAACTGCGTATGCTGCGGCATGGTCTTTAGAAGAACAGAAAAAAGCACATTTTGAAAAAGGTAAAGAGCAAGGGTTAACACAAGAAGCAATGGACGATAGTCAAATTACTCCTGAGTTTAAGGGGAACTTTGCAGAAGGTTTCCAAGTAGGGAATAAAGAGAGAACAGCAAAAATTGAAAAAGAACAAGCAGAACTCGGTGAAAAGGCTGGTAAAGAATTAGCTGAAAAGAAACCTGGAAATACTGAAAAGGATACATATGTGAAAGTATATGAAACCGCGTATGAAAAGGGATATAAGTCTGCTAAAAAGGCAGCGGAAAAAGCTGGATATACATATGCATTTGAAAACTACGACTTAAAAGTTCCTGCTAAGTATGAAAAGAATGAAACATTAAAGAAATGGTTTACTGAAGGATTTAAATCAAATAAAAAGGCAGCGGAAATTCGAGAAGAAGGATATAAAAAAGGAGACAGCTGGCTTTCGTTCTTCTATAAGAGTTTCGTGCCAAGTGAATATAAAGAACATAAAGGCTTGTATGAACAAGCAATAGAAAAGGGAAAGAAAGCGTAAAAAAAGATGAGGAATTTTCCTCATCTTTTTTTAATCCATCCATTTCACTAATTTCTTAGAAATTGATAATAAAACACAACCTAAAACGATCGCCACAGCGCCAATAACTGTGAATACTTCAGCATATCCAAGTGAAGTTGTGAAGCTTGCAAGCTGTCCGCCTAAAATATTAGCAATACCTGAGCTTGCTAACCATACGCCCATTAATAAAGAGGCTAGTTTTACTGGAGCGAGAGCACTAACCATTGATAGCCCGACAGGTGATAAGAATAGCTCACCTAACGTATGGAAAAGATACGTAAAGACGATAAATAGTAAGTTTGCTTTTTCTGTAATGTTATGTTCGTCACTGCCTGTTTTTAATGTAGCGATAACAAGAACAATATAACCGATACCGAGTAAGATCATACCAAGTCCCATTTTTGTTGGGATTTTCATGTCACCATTTTTTCTAGTTGCCAGTTTCGCCCATAATGCTGAAATAGCTGGTGCAAGTAAAATAATAAATAACGGATTGACCGATTGGAACCAAGATGTTGGAACTTCCCATCCGAACACAGAGCGGTCTACAAATTTGTTTGTATATAATGTTAACGAACTACCAGCTTGTTCAAATCCAGCCCAGAAGAAGACAACAAAGCATGTTAAAATGACGATAACTGTTGTACGTTGTTTTTCTTTTTTTGTTAACGGTGTATTTCCTATTGTTTGTTGTCCAGCATCCGTTTGCAAATCGCGAGTTGGTTTTTTACCGATATCACCAAGGAAGCGATTTGATAGTGTTGTAAATAAAATTTGTCCAATGATCATTCCGATTGAAGCGGCTAAGAAACCGTAACGGAATCCGAAATGAACAACACCGTCCACTGTTGTTTTAAATAAATTTTCTGATAAAAACCCGCAAACGAGTGGAGCTAAAAATGAACCGACGTTAATACCCATATAGAAAATTGTAAATGCACTATCACGTTTTGGATCGTGCTCTTCGTATAATTCTCCAACAAGTGTAGAGATATTCGGTTTGAAGAATCCATTACCGATAATAATAAGCGCTAATCCGAGGTATAGACCGACTTGGTTTTGCAAGGCAAATAGTGTAAGGTTACCGATTGCCATTGTTATACCACCAATTGTGATGGCTTTTCGTTTGCCTAGAAAACGGTCCGTTAAGTATCCACCGATCAATGGTGTGAAATAACAAGCACCAGTATAAAATCCGTAAATAGAGAGTGCCCAAGCGGGACTAAACCCAAGACCACCACTTACTAAAGCTGTTGTTAAATATAATGTTAATAATCCTCGTAATCCATAGTAACTAAATCTTTCCCACATTTCTGTAAAGAAGAGTAAGTATAAACCTGGAGGATGTTTCTTTTTTCTTTGTTGTTCTCTTTCTAGTTGTATCGCTGATTCCATAATATTTTCCTCCTGACACAAGCAAAAAACAAAGTTAATAGTATTGTATGATTAATATTTTACTTTATTAACTATTATAAGTCAATAAAGGTTGATTTTTCAGAAGAAATTTGAAAAGGGAAATAGCTATAGAATGGGTGTTTCTTTTGTGATAGACTATGGACTATGTTTTCTTTGTAAGGAAGCGGATTACCGCATTTTTTTATTTGTGGAATTGATTTCATGTAAGGTGAAATTGAAGAAGGAGAAAGAAATGAAATTGTTACAGAAAAAAGAAATTTTGCTTATTAGTCTTATGTTATTCTCTATGTTCTTTGGGGCCGGAAATCTTATATTTCCACCTTTCCTTGGATATGAAGCAGGAGAACATGTATGGATTGCATTGTTAGGTTTTATTATATCAGCAACAGGGCTTCCTATATTAGGTGTTATCGCTATTGCGAAAGCAGGGAGTTTTCAAACGTTAGCGGGCAGGGTTCATTCTTCATTTGCAATTATTTTTCCGTGTATTGTGTACTTATTTATTGGACCAGGTCTTGGTATACCACGTGCAGGAAGTTTAGCTTTTGAAATGGGGCCAGGCCAGTTGTTCCCAGAAGCGGGTAGCGTAGTTTTGTTATTGTACACGGCTATTTTCTTTAGTATTGTTTACTGGTTAAGTTTATCACCGTCTAAATTAATGGGCTTGTTTGGAAAGGTGTTAACGCCTTTATTATTATGTATGATTGCTATTATATTTATAAAAAGTATGTTTACATCAGTAGGCGGTGTGAAAGAGCCTTCAGGAAATTATGGACAAGCTCCTATGTTCCAAGGGTTTTTAGATGGATATTTAACGATGGATGCGTTAGCAGCTTTAATATTTGGGATTGTTATTGCAAATGCTCTGCGTGCAAAAGGTGTAGCGGATGATAAAGGTTTAGCAAAATATATGAGTATTGCTGGTATTGGAGCAGGGCTTTTATTATCTATTATTTATGTCATTCTTGGATATGTTGGTTCAATTAGTGGTTCATTGGGTACATTTGATAACGGTGCGAAAGTGTTAGCACAAGTTATGATTACATTATTTGGACAAGGTGGGTTAGTTTTATTAGGTCTTATTTTTACTGTCGCTTGTCTATGCGTTTCCATCGGACTTGTTACGTCTTGTAGTCAATTTTTCACAAGTGTATTTCCGAAAGTATCTTATAAAGTTTGGGCATTTATATTAAGTTTTGTTAGTATGGTTTTAGCTAATTTAGGATTAACGCAAATTTTAAAAGTATCGGTACCGATTCTTGGATTTATTTATCCAGTTGCACTAACGCTTATTATTTTAGGGTTATTCCATAAGTATATTGGAAAGTATGTATACGTATATTCGGTAACGATTGGACTCGTAGCGGTATTTAGTGCGATTGATATTTTAAACAAAAGTGTATTGATGAATAAATGGACACCACTACTAAAAATGCTTCCGTTTTATTCAGAAGGTGTAGGTTGGATTGTTCCGGCATTTGTAGGTGTCTGCCTCGGTGTAATTGTTAGTATTGCTATAAATAAGAATAAATAAGTAAGAGGTGTTTTCCTATTTCGGAAAACACCTTTCTTTTTTTGGAAAAATAGTATTGAAAATGAATAGACTAAGAGTATGATAAAGATAATTGGTAATATATAGGTTTTACATGAATGATGAGGGGGGAGCATATGAAGGAGGATTTGAATAAGAAAATAGAAGCACTCGAAACGGCAATTGAAACGATGCAAGAGGCACTTTATGAATTGAAAGCGAAACAAAGAAAAATAGAAGTAGATAAAGTTCAACAAAATGTTAATAAGGAAAAGAAAGAATATATTGAAGCGGTAAGTAATGAAAAGTTACAAGAAGATGTAGTTAAGACGAGGAAGTCCATGCAAGAGCCAGAGGTGAAACAAGTAGATATATCTGCATTTAAACCAGAACCATTTAATATTATAAAGTTTTGTCAAACGTGGTTACCACGCATATTTGTCGGTATTATGCTACTTGGCGTTATTTGGTTATTTAAAGCAGGGGTAGATGCTGGCTTATTAACACCAGCGATACGAGTTGTGTTTGGTATAGTACTATCTGCCGGTTTGTATTACGTAGGAGATATACAAATTAAAAGAGAGCGGCAAGCGTTAGGGTTAGTATTAGCTGGAGGAAGTATTACGGGAATTGTTTTAACAACGTTTGCGGCACATTATTTATATGAGTTTATTCCTGCAAGTATTGCGTTTGTTTGCAACATTATATGGGTTGTTTTAGGGATTTATTTAGCGAAAAGATATAGATCGGAATATCTCGCTATTTTCGTGGCGGTGGGAGCATTTTTTGTTCCTTTCTTGTTAAATAGTACGACTCCTAATACGTATATTTTCTTTAGTTATGAGACGATATTAACAATTAGTCTATTATGGTATGCATTGAGAAACCGTTATAAGTACTTGTATATGATTTCTTATGTTGTTGCGGCAATTGTCCTATTTGTCTTCTTTGTTGTTATGTCAATATTAGTAGAGAATGTGCAAGTACAGTTAACAGTTGTATACGGTGCAATTCATTTACTATTATTTTGGCATATGTTTTCGGAGAGAAGGTTTATACAAGAAGCACGATTGGCGATATTTAGTGCGAATGCAGTTTTCTTTATTTTAGCCATTTCTCAAATTCCTGAATTTACAACGTGGGGATTAGTTATAAGTGCATTTGTGCATGCTGTTATGTTTGTACTTGAATATAGGAAGAATAAACATTCGGTATTTTCAAATCTAATATTTGGCTTTGCAATGGGATCATTTAGTTTAGCGATTTTATACGAGTATAGTTTGGTGAATGCAGCAATCGTATTATTGTTACAAGGTTTCCTCGGTATGGTTACTGCTATTAAAGTAAAGCAAAATATTAAGTTGTATGTAGGTGCAACGATTTATGCGATTGGAATGGTACAGACGATTTTTAGCCCGTTTGATGAGTTCATTTCAGCAGGGTTTGTCGCTCATATTATTTTAATAGGAACGTTCTATTATTGCATGAGACAAGCGAAAGAAGTGTTAGCGAGTTTTGGTAAATATGTGTACTCTATAGCGCTCTACTCGTTAATGGTAATTGTATTTATTACAATTACTAGAATCGGTGAAGTTCTTTCTACAGATGGAAGTATAATTAGCGTATCTGTATCGTTATTATGGATGGTATATGCGTTATTTGCAGTTTGGTTTGGCCGTTATAGACAGATGAACGAAATATTATATGCTGGCTTAGTCGTATTAGTAGTAACAGTAGGGAAGTTATTCCTTCTCGACTTACCAGAGGTGTCGATGATGATTAGGGCGGTGTTATTCTTAATCGTTGGTAGTATAGGTATCGTTATTTCAAGAATGTTTTTCTCAAAAGAAGAGAAGTGAGAAGAAGGCAATCCATATGTGGATTGCCTTTTTCATTATTTTTTATTAATCGTTACAGTTTCATTATATTTCGCTGTTGTGTTTTGACGTAGACGAAGTGTTGCCTGTCCAGTTGTATTTGGATCAAGTTGTACGTTCACAATTTTTTCAGCAGATCCTTGGTTATTTGTTATGAAAGAGAATGTACTGCTATATCCGAAAGAAGACGGCCAAGTGCCATTTGTATTTTGAACTTTTGCCACCTGTGTTCCGCCAGTTGTGAAGATACCTAAAGAATAATTATTGTATGTTGTATTTGGTAATAAGTTATTTACTTGAATCTTCATTTGGAACACTTCATTGTTTGGTAGAATGCTAGGGTGAGTAATTACGTAATCACTCGTTGTCACTGCGCCGTTATAGCCGTATGAACCTGGTTTGAAAGTATTGGTATTGAACCACTGGTAACCTTGACTTGGTGCGCTCCAAGGTTCTGGTTGTGGTTCTGTTGATAAGCTTGGTTGTTCAAATGTTTGTAGAGCTGTAGGTGCATCAAGCTGTAAACCACTCACTTGATCTAAGCTTGTAAATGTTTCTTGCTTCGCTAACCAATTCACGATGTTTTCTAATAGAACAGCATCGTTTTCTTCTTTATAACCATCATAAGTTTTCTTTGATTGACCTGAATCTTCGCGAACATATTTTGGCGTAGCATCTTCAACAGGAGAAGAATCACCAATAAAGGCTGCTTTTCCAAGGCCAACTTTCGAAATAGCAGCATAAGGCCCCTCTGCAACGCCACCACCGTTATAAACGCCGCTATCAACAGCGTTATTCCATTTTGATGGATTTTCTGGAAGATATACAAGGCCTTTCGCTAGTTTTGGATTTGTAATCGCAAGAGTAGAGCCGGCATGCATTGCTACAGATGAAACGCCAGTTGTAATTCCGAATGATTGCGCAGGTGAGACAATATTTTTAGCTGAAACATCACCAAGTGCATTGTAACGGAAGCGAATACCGAAATTATTGGATAGCCAATCAGAGCTTTCTACTCCTTGCATAGCTTGTGAAGTTGTTTCTTCATTAGACATTCCCTTTGCTGGATTATCCCATGCCCCGCGTCTATATCCATTGAACACTTCTGAGGAGTCCCAGCGGTTTTTATTACGATCTGCATTATAATGATCGGCAATGAAGAAAATACTGCCGCCATTTTTCACGTATTGTAACATTGCGTCTTGTTCAGATTTTTTGTAAGGAATATTTGCCTCTGGAACGATAAACACGTTGTAATTTTTTAAGTCGTCGTATGTAATAGGTGTTGATTTACGAAGTTCTTTTACATGATATCCGTTTTGGGCAATGCCGTTTCCGAAATCAGAAAAGCCGCCATCAATAACCCAGTCAGCTGTCCCGGCAGTTTGACCGTGCGTATTATCAAATAATACTTTCTTCCCATTGTTTTGATTTACAACCTTTGCAGCAATTTCAGGAGCTGGGTCTACAGAGCTTTCGGCATAAGTAGACGGTATGAACGAACTCCCCATACTAAGTGTAATTGCTGTTGCTAAAGAAAATGTAATCCATTTTTTATTCTTCATAGAAGAATCCCCCTAATAATAAATATATGTGCTTTAATAATGTAATTTATTTTTCTGAAAAAATAAAGACAGAAAACGTAAAAAATATTAAAAAATTGTAAAAATACCGTGAATTTTGTTGAGAAATATTTATATAGGCAATAAAAAATCCCTTCCAATTAATAAGGAAGGGATAGCTTGTTTAACTAATTTTTGAATTAGGTGTTTCATCGATCTTATGAAACCCTTTCATGTAATACACGATAGCTAAGCCGATAAGCCAAATTGGGCCAATGATTAATGCAATTCGTGTATCTTCTGAATACGCCATAATACCTAGTACAAGTGCGAGGAAGCCAAGTGAGAAGTAAGAGCTTAATGGATGTAAAGGCATTTTATACGTTAGCTTGTCTTTTTTCTCAGTTGGTAATCCTTTACGGAATTTAATTTGAGCGACTAATATTATACCCCAAGTCCAAATTGCCCCGAAAGTTGAAATACTAGTTAGCCATGTAAACACTTTTGCAGGAACGAGATAGTTTAATATAACGCCAACGAGTAAAACAATCGCAGTTGCTATAATACCTTGACTTGGAATGCCATTTTTATTTAAACGTCCAAATCGTTCAGGTGCTTTCTTTTGTTGTGCTAGTGTAAATAGCATACGCCCTGTACTAAATAAACCACCGTTACAAGAAGAAAGTGCAGCTGTTAATACAACAAAGTTAATAATACCTGCTGCTTTTGCAATGCCGATTTGTTGGAATGTTAATACGAATGGACTTCCTTTCTCGCCAAGTTCGTTCCATGGATAAATTGCCATCATAACGAATAATGCCCCGACGTAAAAGATTAGGATTCTCCAAAATACGTTATCGATAGCTTTTGCGAGTGTTTTCTTCGGGTTTTGAGCTTCACCAGCTGTAACACCAATTAGTTCAACGCCTAGATAAGCGAATAATACCATTTGTAAGGAAAGCAATAATCCAGAGAAGCCATTTGGGAACCAGCCCCCATGTTCCCAAAGATTTGAAATACCAGTTGCAACGCCGCCATTTCCAAATCCGAATAGAATAATACCAAAGCCAATCACTATCATACAGATAATTGTGACAATTTTAATGAGAGCAAACCAAAACTCAAGTTCTCCAAATACTTTTACTGATAAGAAGTTGAAAGCGCTCATTAATAATAGAGCGAGTAGTGCCCAAGTCCAGCGCGGGATATCTGGGAACCAGTACTGCATGTAAATTCCAGCCGCCGTAATTTCAGCCATACAAGTAACAACCCATAAGAACCAGTAGTTCCAACCAGTAATATAACCAGCAAGTGGGCCGATATAATCATTAGCATATTTACTAAAAGAGCCGGCAACCGGTTGTTCAATTGCCATTTCTCCGAGCGCTCGCATAATGAAAAAAATAACGAGTCCAGCGATCATATAACCTAGTAAGATGGAAGGACCAGCTAGTTTAATAGCAGAAGCAGATCCTAAAAATAGCCCAACGCCAATAGCCGAACCGAGTGACATTAAAGTAATATGTCGTTCTTTTAAACCTCGATTTAAAGTTCCAGATTTGTTTGTGTGCTGCATAAGAAGAATCCCCCTTGTAGAATGAGTTGCCTAAATATTTAACTATTTCAAATTATAAAACATTTATATCTGTTATGCTACAAAAATAATCAAAATGAACTGTACTACATCTGAACTTGTCAGACTTAAACTTAAAATTCTCACTATTAGAGAATATATTGACTCTTCTTTTTATTGATTGTTAAGATTAAGTATTATATTTTCTCACATACTAGTAAGAAAAGAATGTGTGATAATAATTCAGGTGTAGGAAGGGTACATAGCCATGTTTCAATTACAAAAATATAACACTTCTGTGAAGCAAGAGCTTTTAGCGGGCATCACAACTTTTTTTACATTTGCGTATATTCTTGTCATCAATCCGAAAATATTATCTGATGCAGGTGTACCATTTGATCAAGCGTTTACGGCAACTATTATTGCGACAGTTATTGGGACGCTATGTATGGCGTGTTTAGCTAATTATCCAATTGTTATTGCTCCAGCTATGGGGATGAATGCATATTTTGCTTATTCTGTCGTTCAACAGGCAGAGGGGATTACGTATGTCATTGCGTTTTCGGCAGTATTTGTAACAGGTATCATTTTTCTTTTATTATCTTTCACTTCATTTAGGCAAAAGCTAATTATCGCAATTCCTGACAGTTTAAAACATGCAATTGCAGGTGGAATTGGACTATTTATTGCTTTTATTGGATTACGTCTATCTGGAATTATCGTGGATCATTCATCTAACTTAGTTACGATTGGTGATTTTCATTCTCCAGCCGTTATTTTAACTTTAATTGGTTTAATTTTAGCGGCAGTATTAATGGTATTACGTGTGAGTGGTGCATTATTTATTAGTATGATTGTGACAGGAATTATCGCCTTCTTTACGGGGCAACTGAAGTTTGAGGATAAAATTGTAGCGATGCCTCATTTACCAGAGGGTATTATCGTTTCAAATCCAATCAATGCTTTTTCAGATGTAATTCAGTATGGATTATATGGTGTTGTATTTTCATTTTTACTTGTACTTTTATTTGATACGACAGGTGCATTACTCGGTTTAATTAAACAAGCTGGTTTAATTACAGATAATACAGAGAAACGTTTTGGCAAAGCGTTTATTGCAGATGCGATTGGCGGAACGACAGGTTCTATCTTCGGAACAAGCCCAACAGCAGCAACGATTGAATCGTCAGCTGGTATTGCTGCAGGTGGTAAAACTGGATTAACAGGTATTGTAGTTGTTGGTCTAACGATTATAACGGCATTTTTCAGCCCTGTTATCGCGTCTTTATCAAGTGTAGCTGCTATTACAGCTCCTTCATTAATTATTGTAGGTAGTTTAATGGCACAAAGCATTCGTGATATTAATTGGAATGAATTTGAAGATGCATTACCAGCATTTTTAATTTTCGTTGGTATTCCGTTAACGTCTAGTATTGCAAATGGAATTGCAATTGGATTTTTAGTGTATCCAGTATTAAAAATTGTGAAGGGGAAAGGGATGGAAGTACATCCGTTACTATATTTATTTACAATTTTATTTGGATGTCATTTATTCTTATAGTATAGAGATAGGAAAGGGGGCTTCTTATGAGAGGCTCCTTTTTTGTGTATAATAAAGTGAAAAAAACAAATCAATTACGTAAAATATAAATTACTTAATGGAATATATATGTTACAATAAAGGCAGAGGAGGAACATGAATGGCTGTAAGTAAAATAAAAGTCGCACGTGTTCAGTTAGATTTAACACAACAACAATTAGCAGAAAAAGTAGGCGTTACAAGGCAAACGATTAGTTTAATTGAGAAGGGGAAATACAACCCGTCTTTAGATTTATGTTTGAAAATTTGTTATGCGGTAGATAAAACATTGAATGATTTGTTTTGGGAGGAAAAGGAGTGATAGGGTGAAAATCGTGAAAGATGAACGTTTAATGATTGAGGGATTAAAACATATTAGATTGGCTTTCATCTTACAAAATGTCGTCATACTAGGCATTGTTTTTTACCGTTACGTCTTGCAAGGGGCAGGGTATGAAAGTGTTTCGGATTTATTAATGGTATTTATGGGCGGGATAATAGTTATTAACTTTTTAAACTTAAAAAATTCGGTGGAAGTGTATGAGCATACAGGTGGAGTATCGCGTAGTTATTTCATGAAACTATTATTAATTCCAGTAGGGATTGTTATTGGACTGTTAGCTATTTGTATCATTGTAACACCAGGTATTTCGATAAAGGAAATTAGTATAACAGGACTTATTATCTTTGTTTGCTTTTTAATTCCTAGTTTGTTTATATACATATATATGAAAAAAATAAAAAGTGAAAATGAAATATAAGAAAAGCTTTC
>NZ_QNUA01000024.1:0-18528 GCF_008042285.1 Bacillus sp. AR13-1 | reverse complement strand
TGGCAATCCGGTAGGTCCAGTAGGCCCTGGAGGTCCACCAGAAGGTCCAGTTACTCCGGTTATGCCGGTAGGACCAGTAGGCCCTGGAGGTCCACCAGTTCCTGGCAATCCGGTAGGTCCAGTAGGCCCTGGAGGTCCGCCAGAAGGTCCAGTTGCTCCGGTAGGTCCAGTAGGTCCTGGAGGTCCACCAGAAGGCCCGGTTGCTCCAGTTATTCCGGTAGGTCCAGAAGGTCCGGTTGCTCCGGTTATGCCGGTAGGTCCAGTAGGCCCCGGAGGTCCACCAGAAGGTCCAGTTACTCCAGTTATTCCAGTTATTCCGGTAGGTCCAGTTATTCCAGTAGGCCCTATTTGAGGCAAAGGAAAGGAACATGGAAAGGGTATGTGACAATTCTTTTTAAATTTACTCATTTTTACACCTCCCTTATAAATTAACTACCAATGTATATTTATACTTTAACAACTTATGAGTAAACAGACACACGGGTGTAAGGAAAAAACCTACAATAATTACATAAAAGGTTTTAAGAGCAAGCCTTTATTTCACATTCCATACCAAAAAGAGCACTATATATAAGTGCTCTTTTCGAGAGTGAGTATAAATTCCTATCATTCTATACTAGTATATGCACTGTATTATGTAGTTGCTACTAAAGTTAATGTCAGTTTTTAAAATTAGAGGTTTCTTTTAATGAAACCTCTAAAAAGACAACTAAAGTTACGTTATAGTAAATTCAATTGCAATAGGAGTATCTCCATCTAGGACGGCTCCGCCTACAATAGTAGCAGCTGTAGTAGTCACACCAGTAATAGTATCGCCTGTTTGAATAATGCCATTAATATAAAGCGTAAAAGTAGAGAACATTTAAAAGGACCCGATTAGGGGACGGGTCCTTTTAAGGAAACACTAAACCTTCATATAATTACCAATAGATTACCATAAAAGGAAAATGATTTCCGTCAATTAGGTGTTGAGAAAGCTTTTTATAAAAATTTCATTTTGTAGTAGTTTAAAACATAAATAGAGCACTTAATAAAGTGCTCTCGTGACGAGATTATCCATTTGTAACGACTAACTTATTTTATATAAAAAGGAACACAAAATATTTTATGTGTGTCCAGTCAATTACGTGCATTTTTAAAAACAAAGAGCAGCTAGCAAAAGCTAACTGCTCCAAACAGGGATTTAACTCTAGATGTATGTATAGTATTGACGAAATATTGAGTTTTATTCAGGAGGAAGGGGAGTAGGCCATTAACATGAAGATGTGCCAATTCATATCCTGTAAGTACTAAATTAATGACGGGATAGATTGAGAATGGATGATCCGATTAAGGAGATAGTTGGCGCTTGGTTTGTTGCAGTAGGGACAATTATTGCTGCGATTGGGAGTACACCTTTAAAAAGATTGAACAGCGAATTAAGAAAAGACTTGAACGTATGGGGGAATGTATTACAGGCAACGGGGAATGGTCTGGAGGCTGATGGACAAGGAGAAATATCCCTTGATCAATTGGTAATGTAACGGTTCTAACAGGACTCATTATAGAATTTGAAGATGAAACACAAAAAAAATCAGTGATTGCAGGAAATTGGATACAAGCATTAGGTGGTGTTACATCAATAGGTGGGGAAATAGAGGATAGTTCCAATATAGATGAATCGTATAACATTGTCGGGAATGTGTTACAAGCAACTGGCAATTCATTACAGGCAATAGGTGGAATAGATGAATTGAAAGCTAGTCGGGATAAAGTGGAGGGAATTTCGGAAGGCGATGAGGAGGATGGACAGCTTATAGTGATTACGGGAAGTTCGGTCCAAGCGGTCGGTTCAGTAGTTTCATTAATCGGTCAAATAAGAGAAGAAAGCCAAGAGATAGAAGAAAGTATTTCATAGAGAACTTAATAAAATAATCCTTTTGTGGGGAAAAGGAATTTATAAAATAGGTACAATTCACGTTTAGATTATTTTTGAATGTAATAGGTATCAAAAGGAGCAAAACGCTCCAAAATGGAAATGAGAGACGTTTGCATGAAAGGGATGAGGAGAATGGCAAATGCAAAGAAAAAGAAAATAAGAAGAGCTATTGCTCGTCGTGCGATAGCCGTTGATAAATATCAAGTTAACAAAGCTTGGAGAAGTATCTTTGTGCAGGCTGGTATTATCAAATAAATGAAAACAGAATACAGTCCGGCTAGAAAACTAGAGGACACCAATTCATTAAAGTAGCAGTTAAAGCTGTTTTAAGAATAGGTGTCCTTTTTATTTTGAAAAAGGAGATGGGGAAATGAAGGTGCTAAAGGATTAGTTACGTGAGTGGAAAAAGCAATCAAAACAAGCAAAGAAGAAAAATAAGAAAAAACGAAAAGAGAAATTTAGTACTTGTGAAATTGAAGAGTTAATGGGAGTTCGTGGACCACGTTATGAACGTAGACGTGGAGCGTTAAGATAAAAGTAAAAAAATACAAAGGAGTGGTTCTACATGACTAAACAATTATCTTTCTTACCAAAAATCGATAGATCAGCAACACAGGAGGAATTAGAAGGTGTGTTGGAAAGCATACGTATACATAGGCAATTTGGGATGATGCGCAAAGAAATGAAGGTCACTCCTTCTTATGAAATGCGTGAGCACGGTCCTACACATGCAGTTGGTAAGCCGTTAGAAGATATTGCTATAGCAAATATTCAACAAAGTAAACGAGAAGAATGGCTTGAAAGGATGTCATTACGTATTAATCAATTTCTAAATCGATTAGGAAACGGACGAGCAGGAAGTATCCAAAGAGATATTATTTATAAACGCTATTTAGAAGAAGAGGATGTATGTGATTACATGGTCTATAACGAAATCGGAATGTCAGAGCGTACTTATCGACGTTGGAAGTCTAAAGCCTTTTATAAGCTCGCTTTTGCACTTGGATTAGAAGTTTACGAGACAGAAGAGACTGGAGGTAATGAATAATGAATTTTGTTCAGCCAATACGTGATTCAGAACAAATACAGTATTTAAAGGAGTACTTCAAGGACAAAAGTGATCGTAATTATATTCTGTTTATCATGGGGATTAATACAGGTTTGCGAATTAGTGATATTTTAAAATTGAAAGTAAGTGACGTAAAAGTTAGTCATATATCTATGCGGGAAAAGAAGACAGGCAAACAAAAACGTATTCAAATTACTGCAGCATTAAAAAGAGAACTTAAATGGTTTATTGAAGAAAGAGAAGACAATGAGTATTTACTACAAAGTAGACAAGGGAAGAATCGTCCAATTGGTCGTAGCATGGCATATAAGATATTAATTGGAGCAGCGGCAGAGTTTGGATTAGATGAGATAGGAACACATACGTTAAGAAAGACGTACGGGTATCATATGTACATGCAAACGAAAAACATAGCATTACTCATGGAGATATTCAATCACTCGTCAGAGAAGGTCACGTTACGTTATATAGGTGTAAACCAAGATGCAATGGATAAAGCAATGACTAGGTTTAAAATCTAAGCATTGCTTTTTTCTTTTAAATTTAGGGGTATCGCCAGCATTTTTGCCCCCCCACGCTAAGAGCATACAAAATTTTATACAGTTTTGGACTAATCCAGTAACAAACGAGAACCCGAAAACCCGCGCCAGGATAGGGATGTATAAAATAATGCATAAATCCGTAGAACAAAAAAGGAGGTTCCCTTGTCAGAGTAAGGGGCCACTTTTTCCTTGCTACCAATAACGATAATTATGTAAATAAGCTGTCCACATGGGCGCTTATTTTATTTTTCCAAATAGCGTAGGTTATTTTGCAAAATATTGGTGGTATCCCATCACCATCAAGTTAAGAATTTGGTTGCTCCCAAAAACGAAAAAATGTGCTTTTTTGTTACAAGTAGCACAAAATTTCGTTCTGGGGGTACTATAAAATTTTAGCTTGATGGCTATGGGGCGGGACTCTTATAGGAAACTATAGGCCAAAGTATAATATAAAGGACCCACCAAATTTGAAAAACTTTCAGATGTGGAAGGTTATTCTTTGAATCATTTCCGTATTCCTATCTAGCTGATTTCTTATATTTTGTCAGATATTTCAATGCATTTTTAAAATATCTGACAAAATATCATTGACAGTTTATTAATTTATACATCAGTATTAATAATGAAAATCATTATCGAACTTATCGGAGGACTTACTATGCGTACATATTTAAAGACGATACTTAGTTTATTGTCAGCTCTTTTTTTAGTGTTCATAGCTGCTTGTGGTAGCAATGAAGTGTCAAAAGAAAAAACAGAGTCAAAATCAAACAAAGTACAAGGTTATACCGTTAAACATGCTATGGGTGAAACAAAGATCACAAAAACTCCTAAACGCGTTGTTGTTTTAACTAACGAAGGAACAGAAGCGATTTTATCAATGGGAGTAAAGCCTGTTGGTGCTGTGAAATCTTGGCTAGGGGATCCATGGTACGATCATATTAAAAGCGATATGAAAGATGTTAAAGTTGTAGGGGTTGAACATGAAGTCAACTTAGAGAAAATTGCATCGTTAAAACCTGATTTAATTATTGGTAATAAGGTACGCCAAGAAAAGGTGTACGATAAATTAAGCGCAATTGCTCCAACTGTATTTTCAGATACACTAGGAGGCGATTGGAAGGAAAACTTTAAATTATATGCAAAAGCTTTAAATCGTGAAGAAGAAGGCAACAAAGTATTAAGCAAATTTGATGCACACCTAGAAGGTGTAAAACAAAAATTAGGTGATAAAGTAAATCAAGAAGTTTCTGTTGTCCGTTTCATGGCTGGAACTTCTCGTATTTATTACACAGATTCTTTTTCTGGAGTTATTTTTGATCAATTAGGTTTTAAACGTGTGAAACAGCAAAAAGAGCTTTTTACTGCTAACAGTAAATTTGGCAACCTTGCTATAGATGTAGGAAAAGAAATGATTCCTAAAATGGATGGAGATGTTCTTTTTTACTTTACATATGCGCCAGAAAATGATCAAAAAGCTTTAGATAAAGCAAAAGAAATGACAAGCGATCCTCTTTGGAAAAATCTAAATGCTGTTAAAAATGGAAATGCACATGAAGTTAGTGATGCAGTTTGGAATACTGCTGGTGGTGTAATTGCAGCTAACAAAATGTTAGATGAACTTGAGAAAATTATGCTTAGCAAATAAGATTTCAACTTCTTAATTTTTTTATAGTAAGGCCGGAGAGTATAAAAATACTTTCCGGCTTTTACTATTTTTTAATGGAAACTTTTGAAGGGGTAGCACCACATTGCCATCAACCTAAGAAAACAGGTCACCCCCAAAACGATTAATAAGCTTTTTCGTTACAAGAAAGCCTAAAAATTTCGTTCTGGGGGTGTAATAAAACTTTAGCTTGATGGGCATGTGGTGGTATCCCTATACAGTTACTCATAAATTTCGTACTGTGTAACTCAAAAGAAAAGGTTTTATAAAGTCAATGATAGCAAGGGATTTAGTGATAGACTCAGTTACACACAATATAAGATATGGGTAAGTGAAGAAAAGGCATAAAAAAGGAGCGTAGTTCGTCAAATAGATGTAATGCTCTATTACTATTAAGTTAAGAAATTCATTGTTTCCGATTAATTGCATCTGTTTATTGTGATTCTTATTGATTTTAAAAAATAAAAAATCGCCTTATTAAAGGCGATTCATTTTGTATTATTTTGATAAATAAATATCTTTTAAAATTAAATACAATGTTCTACATTAACGTGTTTCTGGATCTTTGTCTTTTTTTCTAAGACCAAATAATCCTAGTAGTCCCAATAAACCAAGCCAAGTCCAATTATTATTTTTATTACGATTATCCTTTAAATCATTTGTCGTATTTACATTTCGAGTTCTCACATCATTATTAACTCTATTCATGTTATAGTCATTAACTCTATTCGTGTTATAGTCATTAACTCGAGTTGTAGTATTATTATTGTTAACTCTATTCGTATTATATCCATCGTATTCAGCATGGACGCTTGTACCAAAAACCGTAATAGTTAGTAATAGGGCACCTAAAATAGATGAAAGTTTTTTCTTCATGGTTTTCCCTCCTTTCGTATTTAGTAATGTCTCCAGTTCCTTTAGACAATATTCGGTTGAAAATACATAAAACCATTTGAATTGAAATTCCGATAAACCTCTTTAATTTTTATTATTAAAAGTACTTATAATAATGGATTAAGTTAATTGAAATGTATTTATTCCTTATAAGAATAAATTTTTGGTAACGGTACATTCTATGAGAGGTAATTACTATATTTGGGTAAGGTGTTCCTTATGAGTTATAAGAACTTATTTTCTTTAATCCAGAACATGGTTGGGAAAATTTTTTCTATAGTAAGTATTGTTGCTAAAAGTCTAATTTCTTTAAGGAGGAATATTTTCATGGGTATTTTAAGTGGAAATCCACAAAATGAACCAATGCACTACGGAGAAGTCTTTGGGATTTGGAGTTACCTTGCAGCTGCACAAGGAGCAATTGCTGGATATCAAGTTCTTATTAACCACACAGGAGACGAGGATTTAAAGAAATTTTTAGAAAACCTTGTAGAGAATGATATCCAATCAGAAGTTGAAGAATTAAAAAATATATTAAAATTGAATGGAGTTGCATTACCACCAGCACCTCCAGAAAGACCAGTTGCATCTATTGAAACGATTCCTCCTGGTGCTCGTATTAATGATGCGGAAATTGCAGCTAAAGTTTCTATGGATCTTGCTGCTGGGTTAGTAGCATGTAGCCAAGCTATGGGACAATCTCTACGAGAGGATGTAGGAATGATGTTTGGTCAATTCCATTTAAAAAAAGCACAAGCTGGAGCTATATTACTTCGTCTGAATAAGAAAAAAGGTTGGATTATTCCACCTCCATTACATGTTCTACAATCAGATCAAGCATAATGCTTAAATAAAAATTCAATTTATTCTTTATGGCTGCTGCAGTGAGATTGTTTAGGGAAATAAAGGCGATTAGCAAATTAAAATAATTGGCAGAGTCGTGACCGCTTTTTGGTAGTATATGTGCCGATTGTTTTGGAATTAGCATGTTATAGTTGTATTGTGAGTAGTAGGGGAAAACATTGCTCACAAATAATATAAAAACACGTGAAAAAATATGAAATCCCCTTTTGCAATAGAATATAATATAACAAATAAAAAGTGTCACAAATGCTTGTATAACAGGCATTTGTGACACTTTTCTAGTTTTATATAATATAAAATGAACCACCTTAAAACTGCTCATTCTTCTCCCAAGATTCAACAATATAATGAGCAATCGTTGGGTTGAATCCTTTACCAACTAAGAACATAATTGCAGCAACCTCAGTTAAAGCGTGTTGATGTGATGTATGTTTTGCTTCATTTAAACCGTAATCTACCCAAGGTTTTACGAAATCTAGTACAGGTTTCTTTAAAGGTAAAAACTGTGTACCGACAACTTGTTGAATTTGTTGTTGTGTTGGTTCTGTAATAGGTCCTGGTGGTAAAATTTGTGGCTGTGTAATATCGAATGTTGGACCAGGCGGTAAAATTTGTGGTTGCGTCGGATCGATAGTTGGTGGTGCAGGTGGGGAGACACGTTGTTCGGAGTTTGGTTGATACATTGGCTGTTGTGGCTGATTTGCATATGGATTTTGCTGATATTGTTGTTCTTGGGTGCGCTGCGGTACATATGGATTTTGTTGTTCTTGAGTGTACTGAGTTGTGTATGGATTTTGCTGATATTGTTGTTCTTGAGTTGGAGATGCTGCATATGGGTTTTGAGGATATTCATAATTTGGACGTGTGTCATATGGATTTTGTTGATATTCAGCTCCTTGAGTTTGCGGTGTTGCGTATGGATTTTGTTCGTATTGTGGCTCTTGATGTTGTGTCTCTTGCTCCTCATATTGTTCGGCATATCTTTGTTCCTGATGTTGAGGGGAAAATGGTTGTTGTGGGTAAGGCGGTTGGTTATTATAGAACATTTTTATTCCTCCTTCATAATGATGCCTACCACCTAGTGTATGGGCGGACAAGAAAATATGTGATGAAAAAATGCGGGCGTGTTACAATAAGTAACTGGGTGAAGATAAAATGATAAAACAAGAAAAAATACAAAAAACAATAACTTTCGTAAAGCATATTTTAGAAAAAGATGCGAGTGGGCATGATTGGTATCATATTGAACGCGTACATAAATTGGCGATTTCTTTATCCGAGCAAGAAGGGGGAAATCGTTTTATAATTGAAATGGCAGCATTACTTCACGATGTAGCAGATGAGAAGTTAAATGAGAGTGAAGAAGCAGGAATGAAAAAAGTTTCTGATTGGTTAGAAGAGTTACGTGTTGAAGAAGATGAAAGTAAGCATGTTCTTCATATCATCGCCAATATGTCTTATAAGGGCGGTCATGGTGGCACAGTTGAGTCACTTGAAGGTAGAATTGTTCAAGATGCGGATCGTTTAGATGCTCTTGGTGCAATTGGAATAGCTCGAACGTTTGCATACGGAGGAGCGAAAGGGAGATTAATGTATGATCCAACTATCCCTCCTCGAGAAGTGATGACGAAAGATGAATATAGAAAAAATAATGATCCATCTTTAAATCATTTTTATGAAAAGCTTTTAAAACTAAAAGATTTAATGAACACGAACGCAGCAAAACAAGAGGCTGAAGTTCGTCATCGTTATATGGAACAGTTTATTGAACAATTTATGAAAGAGTGGAATGCACAAATATGAAAATGTTAACTGTGGAGAACTTATCGAAATCATACGGAGAAAAACCGTTATTTGATGGATTATCATGTAGTATTACAGAAGGACAACGTGTCGGAATTATCGGTGTAAACGGTACTGGTAAATCAACGTTATTAAAAATTATTGCAGGATTAGAAACTCCTGATACAGGTGATATGACGCATTCACGCGGATATACAATTAGTTATTTATCACAGCAACCAGAGTTTGATGAAAAACTAACAGTATTAGAGCAAGTGTTCCATGGTGATACACCTTTAATTCGTCTTCTTCGTGATTATGAACAATCGTTATTAAATATCGAAAAAGATCCAAGTAATGAAAAAGTACAGGAACAATTATTTGCAGTGCAGCAACGTATGGATGCGATGAGTGCATGGGAAGCAAATGCGAATGCAAAATCGTTATTAACGAAATTAGGAATTACTGATTTTACAGCAACTGTTGGAAACCTATCTGGTGGACAAAAAAAGCGTATTGCAATGGCGCAATGTTTTATTGAAACACCTGATTTATTAATTTTGGATGAGCCTACGAACCACCTTGACCATGAGACAGTTGAATGGTTAGAAGAATATTTAGCAAGATATACAGGTGCGGTATTACTTGTAACCCATGATCGTTATTTCTTAGATCGTGTGACAAACCGTATTTTTGAATTAGATAACGGTAAACTGTATAGCTACGAAGGAAACTACAGTACATTTTTAGAAGCGAAAGCACTTCGTGAAGAGCAAGAATCGGCACAAGAATCAAAACGCCAAAATTTATATCGTCGTGAACTTGCTTGGATTCGCCGTGGTGCAAAAGCCCGTTCTACGAAACAAAAGGCGCGTATTCAGCGTTTTGATGAGCTGAAGGGACAAGAAGGACCAGCAGCGAAGCAATCAGTTGATATTGCACTAAGTGGAAGTCGTTTAGGAAAGAAAGTACTTGAATTAAAAGATGTAACGAAAAAATTTGGTGATAAAACAGTATTACATAACTTTAATCATATTGTGAAGCCTGGTGATCGTATCGGAATTATCGGAGCAAATGGAAGCGGAAAATCATCACTATTAAATATGCTTGCAGGAAAATTCTCTCCTGATAGTGGTGAAATTGAAGTAGGACAAACTGTAAAGGTTGCCTATTATACGCAAGAAAATGAAGAGATGAATTTAAACCAGCGTATGATTGAATACATTAAAGAAATTGCGGAAGTTATTCATACGACAGATGGAAAAGTAATTGGCGCATCTCAAATGTTAGAACGTTTCTTATTCCTACCGCATTCACATGGAACAACGCTTGGTAAACTATCTGGTGGCGAAAGAAGACGGTTATATTTATTGCGTATTTTAATGGGAGAACCAAACGTACTATTACTTGATGAGCCTACGAATGATTTAGACACACAAACATTAACAGTGCTAGAAGATTATTTAGAAGATTTCCCAGGTGTCGTTTTAACTGTATCGCATGACCGTTACTTCTTAGATAAAGTAGTAGATGAATTGTTCATCTTTACTGGCGAAGGCGAAGTGCGTGAATTCCTAGGTAGTTATACAGAGTATTTAGAAATGGAAAAAACGAGAGAACTCATTGAGAAAGCAGAAGTTCAAAAGGAGAAAAAAGTAGTAGAAGAGGCTCCGAAACAACAACGTAAACGTAAACTTTCTTACAATGAGCAGCGTGAATGGGAAACAATTGAAGATACAATTGCACAACTAGAAGAGAAACTTGAATCAATTGGAGAAGAACTTACGAATGTTGGATCTGACTTCACAAAGGCCCAAGAATTATCTGAAGCAGGGCAGAAGATAGAAGAAGAGCTAGAAAAAACGATGGAACGATGGAGTGAACTATCCGACATCGTTGAAGGATTAAAATAAAAACAAGCTGCATATATTGAAAAGTAAAGAGAAAAACTTTACACTATTGGTAGAACCTATTTTAGGAGGGAAAAAATGAGAACATCTAATCCAATGTTGAAAAAAGAGGCATTCCGTAAAGAGGGAGCAAATACTTCTGCGATGACTATTGGCGGAACAGTAGGCAAAACGTTTATCATGCTTATCTTGCTGCTTGCAACGTCTGTCTATTCATACATACAGATGACGCAAGGTACGATGAAAATGCCAGTATTAATTGGTGCTTTAGTTATTGCGGCAATCGTTGCATTTGCATCTATCTTCTTCCCGCGCATATCACCAATTGGTGCACCGATTTATGCGGCAGTAGAAGGGGTAGTGTTAGGAAGTATTTCAGCAGTTTATGCAATGAAATTTCAGGATTCTATCGTTTTAAACGCTGTATTACTAACAATCTCAATTCTATTTGCGATGTTAGTTTTATATGCAACACGCGTAGTGAAGGTAACTGATAAATTCCGCACAGGTGTTATGGCAGCAACAATGGGAATTATGGTTATGTATTTAATCGTATTCTTATTAAACATGTTCGGTGTTTCTGTTCCATATATTCACCAAGGTGGAACAATTGGTATGATCATTAGTGCAGTTATTATTGTAGTTGCTGCATTAAATTTATTACTAGATTTCGATTTAATCGAAAATGGTGCACGTAGCCAAGCTCCAAAATATATGGAGTGGTACAGTGCAATGGGTCTAATGATGACGCTAGTATGGTTATACTTAGAAATTCTTCGTTTCGTTTCTTACTTTACGAAAAATGACTAATAAAAAATCCTGCATGAAATGTGCAGGTTTTTTTATTTTTAAAGATAAATTGAAAATATGGATGTTGGCGACTTAAATTGAAGGGGGATGGAATATGATGAAAGAGAAAAAAGGGATTATGAAAAAACTATTTTCTAAAAGTTTTTTCATAGAACTAGATGACGCTTTAACATATCCATCAGCAGAAGTTATTCGTTCAGCTATTGAAAGCTATGCGGCTAAATGTAATGAACAATTAAAAATTGAGAGTAAAGTTAAACCGATTACTTTCTACTTAGAAAATGTAATGTACCGCGCTGAAATAAAGATGGCCCGGGGAGGATATTACATATCTTGCAGTGAAGTATAATATTTTTGGAAACCTTACATGTTTATACTATGTAGGGTTTCTTTTTTTGATTTGTAAGATATAAAGTAATAATTTTTGCTTACAAACATATCATTTTGCGCTTTTTACCCTTCCAACATTTTTCTTTACAATGAAGAAAAATATGTGAGGTGGTATAACTTATGATGAATCTTCTCTGTACATTACTATGTAGAAATTAAAATATACAGGGTGATTATAGCTTAATTGAGCTTTAAATTCAGAAATGGATGGGGAGAAAAAACTACACACTATATGAATAGGTGTGTAGTTTTAATTTGTATACAAATTAAAAAATGTAGATACAATTTTATTTTTATAATAGGACGTATACATAGTTTATGGTAATTTTGAAAAAGATTTATTATGAAATTTTACACTCATACATTGAATGAATTTATACAGGCGTTTTTAAAATTTTAGGTGAAGGGAAAAGAGAACGTTTTATTGGCCAACTGGGCATCCAAGTTTGCCACTTACCATATCAAGACGATAATTGAGATGGCTTCTTGATGGATTGGCTCTTCAACAAAAACGGGGGCATCAAGCTGCACACGCGAGAACCATTCTATAAAAATCATATATATAAAAGGAATTTGAATGATTTTGTCGAATGGATTTACCTATGAAAACAACACCTTCACATTCAAACCAACCCACAATTGAATCACTTCAAGCTCAAGTAGAGGAACTCACAGCAAAAGTGAGAGGGTATGAAGAACAGTTTCATCTTAGTCAACAAAAACGGTTTGGTACGTCTAGCGAAAAAATACCTAATAATCAAATCGCTCCAAATCGAAAACACTTTCCGTTGATGATTTTAGTAGGAAGATCTTTATAAAAAATGGCTGTAAATATTAATTTAAAACATTTATATAAATGAATTTAAATATAAAGGGGATGGTCATATGTCAGAAATCATTTATAAACCAATTATGGAATCTGAGGTAAAAGTATCTGAAACTTATTCTATTTGTATTGACAAGTGCATGAAATTTGAAGATGGTATAGAAAAAGGTGAACAGGTTGTAATGCGGTATAAAAAGAATGGTATAAGGGTTCCAAGACAGCCTGCTTTTAATGAGCTAAATATTACTGAAGCAATTATAAATGCTTATAAAAATGGTGTTTTTTCAAGGGAGGCATTAGAATTATTGAAGAATGGTATTAATGAAATAGAGTGATTTATGAAGAAACTTTGGAGTAAATGTCTTGTCAGTCTAATTTTGAAGGGGAAGAGTTTCATAAGTCTTTCCTAATAAGTATTACCTCAGTAATGAAAAACTAATACAAGAAAGTAGAAAAGGGTGTAAAGAATTTGTATGAACAGCTGGAAGAATTATTTTGTAAGTATGTAGATGATTTATCATATTTATCTAATGAACAAGGAATTAATTTTACTTATATAAATAGGGAATATAATTTTAGCTTCCCAGATGAATCCTATACAGAACTTCTAATAGGAGAATTAATAAAAAAACTTGAGAATTTATTGATTGAACCAAATGGGCTGTTTATTTCTAAGTTTATTAGATTAGGCAACCACCTTGTATTAAAACATCTAGTAGAAGGTAAAAAAATAAAAGCTTATTTAGAGATAATACAGCAAATCCAGTATAGGTTTAGCAATGTGTATATAGTTCCGCTGAGCGAGGAAAATCGCTGGAAAGAGATAATTAAAATAATTATCTATATCAATGAATTGAGCAAAGAAAAATGCATATATATAAAAGACATTGAAAGTTATACGACGGAATATCAGGTTGGAAAATCAGTTCAGTTTTTAATTGAAAAAGGTTATCGATTTAGTGTTAAAGAAAATCAAATTGCTTATTTAGAAAATAGTTATTTGCGAATTGCTAATGACATTGAAAAAATTATAGTTGAATTGGGCGGAATTAATGTTATCCAAGAGATATTTAAAAGACTTAATGGAACTTATAGTTCTGAGTATAAAAGATTCTTATTAATTAGAAAGACAATTGGTTTAACAGGAAATAATCCCGTTGAACCAGAAATTCCTTGGGGTTATTTAATAGGCTTGAGTGCTAAAAATTTAACTCATAGATGCTTTAAAAAAGTAACAAATCAGGATGAAATTAATAAACAAAAGGAGTATATTAATCAGAAATTTGATGAACTATTTAATTTATCAAAGTCTTATATATCATCTTTAAAAATTCAGGATTTTGACCCATATCAACATATTTCTATTGAGGTTGAAGATTTACCGATATATATAAGAAACAATGTTTTGTATGATAACATAGTACAACTACAACAGTGGAATCCAACTCTTATTCCTGATTTACTAAAAGGATTATTGGCAAATTATTTTGAGTTAGAGATAGTAAAGAAGCACTTACCTTTTACCATAGATGAATTTGTAATTACAGCAAGAATAGTGTTAGGAATGGGGAACCCAAGAAGAATAGTTAAAATATCAAAAAATAACATATTGGAAAAGGCAAAAATTAAATCTGATGTATTAGATAGTATATTGAAAATTATTTCTAAAAAAAGAAAGAGGATTAATAGGGGATTTCTTGTACCAAACCAAAAGAATGAAATATTTAATAAACCTTTAGTACAAGTAGATGAAGAGGAATATTTATTAATTAATCCTTCACTATGTTCTTTTGGTTTTTTTGAGGCGCTTGCTCAGGAATTGAGAGCATTTATGACAGACTTTGATAGTAGGCTTGGGTTTTATTTAGAAGATTATATTAAAGAAAAGTTACTACAAAAAAATATAAGTTTTTTAAATGGTTACTATGGTGATAATGAGGAATGTGATTTACTTATCGACAATGATAAAAGATTATTCTTTTTTGAAATAAAGAAGAAAACCTTGACACAGGATGCTATATCAGGAAATGATGTAAGGATTTTCGACGATTTATCTAAAAGTTTAGTTGCTACCCAAAAACAATTAGGAAAACATGAGATTCATATAAAGAAAGAAGGAGCGATGGAACTCAGAGAAAATAGGAGTAATAGAAAGGGGAAAAAAGGGCAAATAGAAACGATAGAACTTGATGGTCGGGTAATAAGTAAAATAACGATTTCCCTAAATGAATTTGGATTTTTCAATGATACATTAGTAGTGACAAGGTTACTTTCAAATATTATAAAAGGGGATGTAAGTAGTAGAAACGAGGAGAATAATAAACAATTAGAGCAATTTAGGAAGCAAGTTAAAGAGCTAAGAGAGCAAGTAAAAGTATTGGGACAGTTAAATCACAATGAAGGAAATTTTAAGCCATTTTTCAATTGTAATTTTTATAGTTTACAGCAATTGTTGACCATACTTAAAGATTCATATTCTAAAGAAGACTTTATTAAAAAAATCAATTCAACCCATCATATAACAATGGGTACATGTAATTTTTATTATGAATATGACCAAGTAAATAAAAATTACCGCTAACTGTGGGAAAGTCATATATGAAACAATAAAAATTACTTTATACCTGTGGATAGAAATTAAATGATTAAAAATATACAGGCGTATCCTTGTATATTTTTAATTTTTAAGATAATTAATTTTTACTCATTATACAGTTTGGGGATGTAAGTATAAGAAGTAAGCTTATAGTTTTAAAGATGTAAAACCATAGGAAAGTAATTTTAGACATTTTTCGAAAGAATATTTATGGAGGGTTACAATGATAAAAATTAATAAATACAATCTAATTAATGAAAAACTTGAAACAGGAGAACTTGTTAAATCTAAACTAAATTCTAATAACAAGTGTGCGTATTGCGAGACAGTATTTTTAGATGGGGATTCATTGGAAGTTGATCATTTGAAACCGAAAGCGCTATATCCAGATCTATTTTATGATATGAGTAATTTAATTTGTGCTTGTCATTCCTGTAGTATGAGTAGGGGATCTAGGTTCCCGCTTTCTCCAAATCAAGAACCATTATTATTGAATCCTTATATAGATGATCCAGAAACAAACTTTCATTATGATAAAAATGGAATGATCTTTAGCGAGACTGAAAAAGGTAATGTAACTATAAGTACGTTTAATTTAAATAGATTGGACCTGTTGCATCGACGTTATAGGCAACTAGAAGCATTTCAAGAAAATTTAAAGAATAATCCAGGTATTTATATTTCAGACGATGTTGAATTTGCGGGTATGAAACGATATGTTGCGAAGAATTGGAAAGAAAGTGATTCCTCGGGAGAGGGTCATCAAATAAATATATTAGATGAAGAATATTTTATAAACGTAAAAAAAGAATCTCTGATTTTCCAAGAAAATTTAGAAATTTATAATCTGGAAAATAAAAATGAAAAAACTTCAAATTACTATTTTAAGAATCGTATAATTGAACGTGTTGTTATAAGAAATTTTAAAGGTATTAGTTTGTTAGATATTTCACTACCAGGGTACCAAGAAGAACGAGCTCCTTGGTTGATGTTACTCGGGGAAAATGGGACCGGAAAAAGTACTATTTTAAAGGCTATTTCATTAGCATTGATGGGAGAAGAGACAAGAAAGAAATTAAACTTAAAACCATCCAAATTCATAAAAACTGGTGCGAAGTATGGTTACGTTTCAGTACAATTGAGTGGTTCTTTAAAACCAATAACATTAAGATTTTTTAAGAATGATGAGAAGTTTTACGGTAGTAAAGGGTTTAAAGATGTAAAGGTATTGTTATTGGCATATGGATCCACACGTATATTATCACACAATGATGATAATGTGGAAGAAAAAGAATTTACTCTTAGAATTGAAAATATGTTTAATCCATTTGTTCCAATAAATAGTGTTAAGAAATCTTTTTATACTATCTCTGATAGAGATTTTGCTGAGATGGGGGAATTGCTAAAAAAACTATTGATGTTAGGGGATGAATATAACTTTATAAGAAAAAATCAAAAGGTGTTTTTAAAGAGTGGTCGAAAAAGTGAAGTTTTAATTGAAGATTTGAGTGATGGTTATCAATCGATGATTGCATTAGCTAGTGATATTATCATGGTGATGAAACAATACTGGGATAATATAAAAGAGGCTGAGGGGATTGTACTAATAGATGAACTTGACTTGCATTTACATCCTCAATGGAAGTTGAAAATTGTTACGCAACTTAGAACAGTTTTTCCAAGAATTCAATTTATCTGTACTACACATGATCCACTTTGTTTAAGAGGATTACATAATAATGAAATTAATGTAGTTAAAAAGTTAGATGAAAAGGTCTATTTAATTAATAGGCTTCCAGATTTAGAAGGAATGAAAGTAGATCAAATTCTTATGGCAGACTATTTTGGGCTTCATTCAACTTATTCGGAGTATTTTAATAATTTATATAAAAGGTATTATGAGCTTGTAAATAAAGAAAGAACTGAAGCTGAAGAGAAGGAATTCACAAATTTAGAGGGGACTATAAACAAATCAATGGTTTTAGGGGACACAAAGAGAGAAAGAATATTGTATTCTGTTATTGATAGTTATATTGCCAGAGAATCTAAAGAATTATCAAATTATGATATCAGTCCCTCTTTAAAAAATAAGCTAATGGATATTTTGGATCCAACAAAGGGAGAGTATCATGATTAAGGTCAAGCCTGAAACAGTGCCAACGGAATTGGAACTATCTAACTCATTAAGTGTTGGATATGTTGAAACAGCAAAAGCAATTGAATTATTTTCTGATATGGAAAATGCACGTGGAAAATTTAATTTTTCAGCTTATCGTTGTGACGCATTAAAAAAGAAATTGAAGAAAACTTTTAATGGGAAATGTGCATATTGTGAAAGCAAGATTGCAGGTATAGCTGCAACTGAGATTGAGCATTATAGACCCAAAAAAGCGGTTAAGATTAATGGGAAGATGAAATATCCAGGATACTATTGGCTTGCTGCAGATTTTAATAATTTATTGCCTTCATGTCCAGCTTGCAATCAAATAAGGAAATATGAATTGGAAGATGGTACGTGTATAGCGAGTGGGAAGGGGAATGAATTTCCTATTGTAGATGAAACAAAAAGAGCAAAAGTTCCTGGTGAAGAAGTTAATGAAGAACCATTATTATTACACCCCTATATAGATGATCCATATAAACACTTGAAGTTTTTAAGTAATGGTTTTGTGAAAATAAAAAATAACTCTTCAAGAGGTGATATGTCCATAAAAATTTATGGATTAGATCGACCTGAACTTGTCCCAGATAGGAAAGAACAATTGATTCTTGTGCGAAAGGATCTTGTTAATATAATGAAGGTAATCGACCAAATAAAAGATACACAGAATGAAAGTGGTCTGCAGAATCTTAAAAGTATTTATAACAGTCACTATCGGCAATTGAAGGTTTTTATGAGAAATAGATCAGCTTTTGCAGAAGCGTCTCGACAAATAATTCATCCACTTTTAAAAGGTATCAGAGCTGAGTATAAAAAAGCTTTAAGAGAAAAAAGGCAAAATGCCACTTTACATGAAATTTAACAGGATATCACTTCAAATTGTTAATACAAAAATAAAAATTTAGTTAAAGGTTCATATAAAATTTGTAAACCGTTCTATGAAGCAATAAAAGTGAGAGGTTAGAAAATTCAGGTTTTGGTGTTAAAGTATATTTTTTAATGATATTTCAGTAATAACAGTATCATTATTACATATGTAGTTTGATATAGTATCGGGTGTTAGCATAAATAACAACACAAAATAAAAAATAGAAGCTACA
>NZ_QNUA01000023.1:73663-95356 GCF_008042285.1 Bacillus sp. AR13-1 | reverse complement strand
GTTCAGTTTTCAAAGAACTAAAAGCGGGTGAAGAGAATCGAACTCTCGACCAGAGCTTGGAAGGCTCTTGTTTTACCACTAAACTACACCCGCGTGGTCGGGAAGACAGGATTTGAACCTGCGACCCCCTGGTCCCAAACCAGGTGCTCTACCAAGCTGAGCCACTTCCCGTTATAGCGCGCCCGAGAGGAGTCGAACCCCTAACCTCTTGATCCGTAGTCAAACGCTCTATCCAATTGAGCTACGGGCGCATATTCATGATGTTTTTTCGTCGTTGTATTTTGGCGACTCAATTATCTTACCATACTACATTTTCAAATGCAAGTACTTTTCAAAAGATTTTTTGATGCGGCCGAGAGGACTTGAACCTCCACGGGGTTTCCCCCACTAGGCCCTCAACCTAGCGCGTCTGCCGTTCCGCCACGACCGCGCGGAAAAAACAAAAGTGAGCCATGAAGGATTCGAACCTTCGACCCTCTGATTAAAAGTCAGATGCTCTACCAACTGAGCTAATGGCTCGTAAATGGCTGGGCTAGCTGGATTCGAACCAGCGCATGACGGAGTCAAAGTCCGTTGCCTTACCGCTTGGCTATAGCCCATCGAAATAGTTATCTTCTTTTCAAAGACAAATGTTATTTTACCATAATGTCCAATAAAAAACAACTGCTATATAGCAGAAGTTAAAATGGCGGTCCCGACCGGGGTCGAACCGGCGATCTCCTGCGTGACAGGCAGGCATGTTAACCACTACACCACGGGACCATTTGGTTGCGGGGACAGGATTTGAACCTGCGACCTTCGGGTTATGAGCCCGACGAGCTACCGTACTGCTCCACCCCGCGATAATATTATTTATATAATTTATATGGTGGAGGATGACGGGATCGAACCGCCGACCCCCTGCTTGTAAGGCAGGTGCTCTCCCAGCTGAGCTAATCCTCCGAAGTGGTGACCCGTACGGGATTCGAACCCGTGTTACCGCCGTGAAAGGGCGGTGTCTTAACCACTTGACCAACGGGCCAATATGTATGGCAGAGAAGAAGGGATTCGAACCCTCGCACCGCGTTAGCGATCTACTCCCTTAGCAGGGGAGCCCCTTGAGCCACTTGGGTACTTCTCTGTATGGCTCCGCAGGTAGGACTCGAACCTACGACCGATCGGTTAACAGCCGATAGCTCTACCACTGAGCTACTGCGGAATAATGAAGACAATTTGTATCTTATAAAAATTCTCATCGTAAGTCAAGAAGTTTTTTCACAACATCTTGCGCAAACGTGACATGTTTATAATATACTGGATTGCGTTTTCACTGTCAAGATGTTTTCACTACCAGTTTTAGTTGTCCTTTACACTTTCCACATACATATCTTTGTGTATTTATTTGACGTCTTCTTACATATTGAAAAGAACACCCCATACATTCATACATAGAAACTCTCGTTTCCTCCTCACTAATCATTCGTTTACAAAAACGTGGTGCACCTACTTTCTTTAATAACTCCCGAAAATCTCTATCTCGATGCTTATACCCTTTTCCTGTGATATGTAAGTGATAATGACAAAGTTCATGTTTAACAATCCCGACTAACTCTTCTTTTCCATATACTTCGTAATATCGATAATTCAATTCTATATTATGATTCTTCAATAGATAGCGCCCACCAGTTGTACGTAACCTACTATTAAACATCGCTTTATGTAAAAACGGCATTCCAAAGCATTGTAACGATACCTCTTCCACTAACCGCTGAATTTCTTGCTCATCCATTCTCATTCCTCCTAAACTAAAAAATATTTCCACACTTTTCTCCCTTCTTATACATATAGTAAATAGTACATATACCCATCCTCATTCAAGAAGCGTGATTTCTAAAAATGCAGCATTGCTAGAAATCCACTCACCAACCTCTCATCAAAGTTACTTTAACTAAAAGGAGCTACTTTTTTTGAGAGCAGGATTAAACAAGGAGGGATTCCTATGCCCACGTGGCTAAAGAAACAAATGCAACGTGCATATTTCGAGAAAAACCGGTATCAAATCAAGTTACTAAATGAATGCTGGTTTTATTATAGTAAAATACATCAAAGCTCATAATCAATTAAACTTTCCAGTTCATAAAAAGAGAGCAGTTTCATCTGCTCTCTTTTCTTACTATTCAATCGGTAACATTGATAATGCAACACGACCTTTTTTCGTATCAATATCATCTACCCATACCTTTACAATTTGTCCCACGGATACAATATCTAATGGATGCTTTACAAATTGTTTGCTTAGTTTAGAAATATGTACTAAACCATCTTGCTTCACACCAATATCAACAAAGGCACCGAAATCAACAACATTGCGGATCGTTCCCTCTAATTCCATACCACGCTTTAAATCTTCTAATTTTAAAATCCCCTTTTTCAAAAGTGGCTTTGGCAACTCATCCCTCATATCTCGCTCCGGGCTAATTAAAGCATCCATAATATCAACTAATGTCGGCTCACCAATCTCCGTCTCTTGAGATAATTTAGAAATATCTACTCCTTCGAAACTCTTTTGCAAGTTTGGTTTCCCCACATCATTCTTTGATAACCCTAAGCTCTTCAATAGCAATTCAACATTTTTATATTGTTCTGGATGAATCCCTGTGCGATCTAACGGATTCGCTCCTTCTAATATACGTAAAAACCCGATACATTGTTCATATGTTTTTGCACCTAAACGTGGGATTTTCTTTAATTCAGTACGCTTCGTGAATTTCCCATCTTCCTCACGCTTAGCTACAATGTTTTTCGCAACTGTTTTTGATAATCCCGAAACATATTGCAACAATGCAACTGAAGCTGTATTTACATTAACACCAACTCGGTTAACTGCTGTCTCTACTACAAATGTTAATGATTCATTTAATCTCTTTTGAGATACATCATGTTGATATTGTCCCACCCCAACAGATTTAGGGTCAATTTTCACAAGTTCTGCAAGTGGATCTTGTAGACGTCTCCCAATTGAAACAGCACTTCTTTCTTCAACCTGTAAATTTGGAAACTCCTCGCGAGCTACATCAGATGCTGAGTACACACTAGCACCCGCTTCATTTACAATAATGTAAAATACATCTCGCTCTACATTTTGTAATACATCTACTATAAATTCTTCCGTTTCCCTCGAAGCTGTACCATTTCCAATCGCTATCATTTCAACTTCATATTTATCTATAATTGAAATGATTTTCGTTTTTGCATCCTCATATTTACGAGCAGGCGGATGCGGATAAATAACATCTATGTGAAGAACTTTTCCTGTATCATCTACTACAGCTAATTTACAACCGGTTCTATATGCTGGATCTACCGCTAACACAACTTTCCCTTTCATCGGAGGTTGTAATAATAAATTACGTAAATTCTCAGAGAAAATATGAATCGCTTGTTCTTCGGCCGTTTCCATTAATTCTTTACGAATTTCTCTTTCTATTGAAGGTTGAATTAATCGCTTATATCCATCTTCCATCGCTAATTGTACATAATGCGCACTTTTAGAAGCTTCATCAAGAATCATTTTTTTATGTAAAAACTGAAGAATTTCTTCAATTGGCGTGATAACAGAAATTCTTAATACGTCTTCCTTTTCACCACGATTCATAGCTAGTACACGATGCGGCACTACTTTTTGCAACGGTTCTTCATAGCCATAATACATTTCATATATATTCTTTTCATCTTTTTCTTTATCTTTTACAGATGAAGACATAATCCCTTTTCGGAAAGTAGTATTGCGAATCCAACTACGATATGCCGCATTATCCGAAACAAGTTCCGCAATAATATCTTGCGCACCTTGCAACGCATCTTCTGCAGACGCCACTTCCTTTTCTGCATTAACAAATTCCATAGCCTTCTCTGCTGGATTTTCTTTTTTATATAATAATAGCCACTCAGCTAACGGTTCTAATCCCTTTTCTTTAGCAATTGTAGCTTTCGTTCTTCTTTTTTCTTTATATGGACGATATAAGTCTTCTACTTCTTGAAGTTTTGTTGCAGCAACAATATGACGACGCAACTCTTCGGTTAGTTTACCCTTTTCACCAATAAGACGAAGAACCTCTTCTTTCCTATCTTCTAGTTGCATCATATATTGCCATCTTTCTAAGATTGCACGAATTTGCACCTCATCAAGAGACCCTGTCCATTCTTTTCGGTAACGAGCGATAAATGGAACTGTGTTACCTTCTTCTGTTAATTGAATAACATGACGAACTTGCTTTTCTGTAAAGCCTAATTCTTTCACTAACATTTTCATTAACCCTTGTCGATTATCTACCATTTCCATATCCAACCGTAACCTCCTCTATAATAAAAAAAAGTTGCCCTGTAAAGAGAGCAACTTAAACTGCCGATTTAAAAATCTATTAGTCCTAAACTAATTTGTAACGCTTCATCTACACGACTCATCATCACTTCATCCAAATGAGTGATTTTGTCCGTTAAGCGTTGCTTATCGATTGTTCGAATCTGCTCAAGTAAAATAACAGAATCCCTCTCAAAACCGTACTTTTTCGCATCAATTTCCACATGAGTGGGTAATTTCGCTTTTTGAATCTGTGCAGTAATAGCCGCTACAATCACAGTCGGACTAAAACGATTTCCGATGTCATTTTGAATGACAAGAACCGGACGAACGCCTCCTTGCTCAGAACCAACAACTGGGGAAAGGTCTGCAAAATACACGTCGCCGCGTTTTACAATCAAAACATTACCCCCCGCTAACTAAGCGTTCTACTGTATGAGCTGCTTCATACTCTGCTAAGAAAGCTTCAGATGCAATACCAAGATTAATTTTTCCCATTTCAATGTACCCACGTCGCATTGATTCATGTTGGTAGCGTTTCTTCGTCTTATGTTGACGCAATAACAGTTGTGTTGCCTGGCAAATTAGTTCATGGCGATTCTTATTCTCTTGTTTTCCAATTCCGTCCAATTCCGTTACCATTTGCTTTGGCAACCGAACCACGATTTCAGTAGTTACACTTGATTCGGACACAAAAATACACCTCCACCGTCAACTACACACCCAAATATATATATGACACCTATTGTAATAATACCATTGTATGGAGCCTGTTGCAAAGACTTCCTTATTCCTTGCTTATGTTTTCCAATTCATAAATAAAACATTCATCTTCTTTTACTTTTTATCTCTTTCAAACAAGAAATAAAGCAATCCTTCAGTAATATTTCATTGCAACTTATATTAATAACAAGTATAAAAAGAAGCTCCCCAGCGAAAAAGAGCCTATTCTTTATTAGTGAAACCCCTCCAAATGACGAGATACTGAGTAATATTACCTTCTTCTATATATCGTTCAAATAATTGATTACTTCTACAACTTTACCGTGTCGTATAAATATTCTCGGTACACGGAAGCTTATCGTTGCAATAATTTCATAATTAATAGTCCCGGAATATTCAGCAACCTCGGTAGCACTAATATACTCATCACCTTGTCTCCCAATGAGTGTAACTTTCGTACCAAGTGGCACTTCACAAGGAAGATGTATCATGAATTGATCCATTGTCACTCGCCCTACAATCGGTACTCTTTCACCGTTTACAAGTACCTTAAACCCTTGCAATCTTCTAAGCCAGCCATCTCCATATCCAATTGCAACTGTCGCAATCCATTCTTCAGTTCTCGTTCGGTATGTGACATTATAACTAATCCCATCTCCTTTAATCACTTGCTTAATATGAGCAACTTTCGTGTGAAGTGACAACGCCGGTTCCAATTTAAATGGTAAAAAAGGACGTATTTCTACAGATGGGGATAATCCATACATCGCAATACCAATTCGCACCGCATTAAATGTAATCCCTTGAAACCTTAACGTTGCGGCACTATTGGCTGTATGGACAAATTTAGGATTCACTCCAAATTCTTTCAACCAACGTAACTGCTGCAAAAATGTATTATATTGCTTATCAAAGTAAGAAGTCTCAACCTCATCCGCTGTTGCAAAATGCGTATATACTCCTTCTAACTCTAAAAATGGCGCACCTTCTAAACTCTTTAAGAACCCTTTTAATTCTTTTCGTTCACGTATTCCGATTCTCCCCATACCACTATCAAAATTAATATGGAATTTCATTATTGATGAACCATCCCAGAGCTTTATCGCTTCTTCCACCCATTCTTTTTGAAAAACAGTTAATGCTACATCATTTTCAGCAGCTACATTTACATCACGGGGCGGGGAAGGACCTAATACTAAAATCGGTGCAGTAATACCAGCCCTCCGAAGCACTAAAGCTTCATCTAAAAAAGCAACTGCTAATCTTGTTGCTCCTGCTTCTAATGCAGTTTTAGCCACCGGTACATAATCGTGCCCATATGCATTCGCTTTAACTACAGCAAAAATCTCTACATCACTTGGAATGTACTCTTTAATATGTGTAACATTGTTATAGATCGCATCTAAATCCACTTCCACCCACGTGTCACGGTAAAACGGCGCTTCTTCCATAAATACACTTCCTTATACACGATATGCGAAGCTTATTCTTTTATATGCTTCTTTTATGAAATCCACCTTCAAACTAAGAAAAGACGTGGTGCACATATATCACCACGTCTAAGAAGTTTACTTCACCTGCTTCGCTGTAACCGAACGAGCAACCATCAACAACTCATTCGTCTCTAAACCTTTAGACACGAGCATATATTCTACTCCGTTATGTGACCACGTTACAGAGTCTTTCGTCAATGCACCAATCGTGAAACCAAGATCAACCGGCTCTCCACTTACACTTACCGCCGATGAGGCCTCTGCAACTTTTGACTTTTCTTGTATTAAAGTAAAGGATTTCTTACTTCCAGTGTATGTGAGTATTGCACGCTTGCCACTGTCTGTCTTCAACTCTTCTTCCTCTTTCAAAGTCATACCTTGCGGTGTATCACGTGGATACAAAATAGCAAACGGTTTGTCTTCTTTCGCTGCCGTCTGAACATCCACTTGTGCTCTAGACATATTTTGTTTCGTATCAAATGCACCTTTATCAAACTTTGCATCAAACTTTACTTTAGTGAAATCTACTTTTACAAGGACATTTTGATCATTATCCATCAGTTTCACAGAAACTGGTGTTAAATCACTTTTATTCAGCTTAATTTCTTGTTTCGGCAACATATTTTGATGTTGATAATTTGTTTTTGTTTTAAACACATAATACTTATCTGTTTTCTCGAAAGAGAGATTTTTCTTATCTTGCAAAATATCTCTTACAAGTGATTCATATAAATAAGCCTGGCTACTATTTTGCGGCCAATCACTTTGAAAACGGAAACTCTTATTAAGTGCCGGTGTTAATACAAATACACCTTCATCATTCCTTAAAATAATTTGACTCTGATCCTTTTTCGCATTCTGCAAATTCACACGATAATACGAAGGTTCTTTATGCCAAATTTCTACATTGTACTCTTGAGGTTCATTTCCTGTTTTAATAGATAATTTCGCTTCAGCTTGATAACTCTTCATACTTTTAACTTTCGTTTCTAAATCTCTCACAACATCTTCCTGTTTCTTTTCCATACAACCCGCCAACACAAAAACGGTCAATAAACCGACAAGAACTAAAAACAGACGCCTTTTCATCACTTCAGCCCCTTTGCCCCTATAAATGAATGGAAGATATGCCTTCCTTATCGCTACCTCAAATATATGAGACAAAGATATAAAATATGCAGACTAGCGTGACGAGCTTTCCAAAACAACTTGAGCAACGGCAAATTCTTTACTATGACTAATTGATAAATGAACAATATGCTCTGTATTTGTAATGATAATCGGCTTACCTCTATCATCATTCCTTACTTCAATATCTAAAAAACTCACTTCTTTCCCGATACCGGTCCCTACCGCTTTAGAATACGCCTCTTTTGCTGCAAATCTTCCAGCTACAAATTCTGTAAGACGACTTCCTTTCAGCCCCTCAGCAACACCACGTTCTCTTTCAGTTAAAATACGTTCCATAAATTTAAGCTTTCCATCTAGCATTTTTTCAATTCGATTTAACTCAATAATATCGATTCCAATCCCTACAATCATTTCAAAATCCCCTTCTTCTATTTAGCTTTCTTCATTCATATTGTAAGAATAACAGAGAATCTTTCTGATGCAAAAGGAGTGATACTAAAAACATGCTAATACCATCCACTCGCATTTCCTTACAACCGATTATCATTTCTTTACTTCTTATACAATTAGTCATGATTATATTGAGCGACTTTTCCCTCTTTCACCTGGCAGCCTACAATGAATATATCGCTAAAGGAGAATGGTGGCGTGTCATAACTTCCTTACTTGTACACGTAGACTTACAACATTTCCTTTCTAATAGTATTTGTTTATTCGTATTTGGTTCTTCCATCGAAAAACAACTAGGACACTTTTCTTTCATCATTATTTTTTTCCTTTCTGGCATTCTCGGGAATATTTCTTCTTATATTATTATGCCTCTTGAATATATTCACGCCGGAGCATCTGGTGGTATTTTCGGATTACTAGGCGCCCAATTATTTTTATTGTATAGTCGATATCGTTCTTCAAAACCAAGAGACATCGCTATTTTTTCAATAATGATACTTATATTACTACTATTTACTTTCTTTAATCCCTCTGCCAATCCTATAAGCCATTTAACAGGACTGATCATCGGCGGCATGTGCACCCCTTTTTTAACAAAAAAAAACGATGGCGCAGAGCTTATTTAATATAGAAGCTCGCACCATCGATAATTTCCACATCTGTTTGTTTACTTAACTCTCTCATTAGTTGAAATAAAGACTCGTCCTTTTTCTTCGCCTCAATCATACAATCAATTCGCGGAACACTCCCCTTTATCTTTTTCAAAAAAGATAAGAAAGTATCTACATCAATAAAATCTGCATGTGCTCTCGGGTTTTTTCCATCTCTAGGACTGGAGATGTGCATTTTAACCGGTAACAAAGACGATTCCCACGTATGTACAACACGCGCCCAATCTTCATGCCAATCTTCCTGGTCATTATTCATCATATGATGGTGCAAATCAAACACGACTGGAATGTCTAATTTCTCACCTAAATACAATGTTTCTTCTAAAGAAAAGGTCGTGTCATCATTTTCTAATATAATCATCTCTTGAATACCTCTTGGAACAGTTGACCAATTTTCTATAAAGCGTTCTAATGCAAGCTCCTTATCTTTATAACCTCCTCCCACATGTAATACACATCGTTGCTTATGTTCAATTCCCATACCCTTTAACAATTTTTTGTGCATCTGCAATGTCTTTACAGATTGTTTGAGAATACTCTCCTCAGGTGAATTTAGTACAACAAAGTGATCTGGATGGAAGTCAATTCGCATATTCATACGAATTGCATATTCACCTAATTCTTTCAGATTTTCTTTTAACGGACGAATATAGTTCCAATCTAACAACTCCTCATGATTCGCTAAAGGAATAAGCTTGGAACTAAGTCGAAAGAAAGATATATCATGCCCTTTATTATGTTTTAATAACCGTAAGCAATTTTCCAAATTCGAATTAGCGATTCTTTCAAGTTTACGAATCGCAGCCTCTCGATCATCAATCCGCTGAAACTGTGCATACGTCATCGTTTGAGATGGAGAAGCATTCTTCAAATGTACACTCATCGCAACATACCCAAGTCTTACAAGCATATAGCACCTCATTTCTATACGAGTTACTATGTAGTATGCACAATTACAGAAATAAAAAAAGAGAATGCCAGCAAAGGGCATTCTCTTTTTTATTAAGCTTGTGGACGGCTATGATGTTTTCTTTCGCCGCGTCCATTTGAAGATCCAGGGCGACCTTCACCTTTACGACCACGGTTGCCATCACGGCTACCAGCATCACGGCTACCGCCATCACGATTACGATCACGGTTACGACCATCGCCACTTCCGCTTCCACGTCCATCACGATTGCGATCACGGTTACGACCATCGCCACCGCCGCGTCCATCACGACTACGATTACGGTTACCATCACGGTATCCACTTCCGTTACCACCGCGTTTTTTAGAACCGCCACCGCCACCTCTTGAAACAACTGGTGGTTCTGATGTTAAAGCGATCGGAGTTGTATCCGGCTCTTTTGTCATCATTTTTAAAGCAGCAGCTACTACTGTTACAGAATCATTCTCTTCTAACATTTCTTCTGCAATACGCTTGTAGTATGATAAGTTATCATTTTCAATTGTGCTTTGAAGTTTTTCAGCGATTAAACGTTGTTGACCTTCTAACGCCTCGTCAAGTGTCGGTGCGTCCATACGATCAACTTTACGTTTTGTTGTACGCTCGATATTTTTTAATTGTCCTGATTCACGTGGTGTTACAAATAACATTGCAATACCTTTTTTACCGGCACGGCCAGTACGACCGATACGGTGAACGTATGATTCTGGATCTTGTGGGATATCGAAGTTGTATACGTGTGTTACGCCTGAAATATCAAGACCACGTGCAGCAACGTCTGTTGCAACAAGAACTTCAATAGTACCTTCTTTAAATTTACGTAATACAGACATACGCTTCGCTTGTGTTAAGTCACCGTGAATACCTTCTGCTGCATAACCACGTAAGTTTAATGCTTCTGATAATTCATCAACACGACGCTTTGTACGACCGAATATGATTGCAAGCTCTGGAGATTGAATATCTAGTAAGCGTGTTAACACGTCAAACTTTTTCTTTTCTTGCACTTCTAAATAGAACTGCTGAATGTTTGGCATTGTTACTTCTTTTGCTTTTACTTTAATGTGTTGAGGCTCAGTCATGAAACGCTCAGCAATACGACGGATTGGATCTGGCATTGTCGCTGAGAATAATAATGTTTGATGTGTTTCTGGCACATCTGTTAAAATCGCTTCAATATCTTCAATGAAGCCCATGTTTAACATTTCATCCGCTTCGTCAAGAACAACAGTCTCTACGTTTTGTAAGCGAAGTGTTTTACGGTTGATATGATCTAAAATACGACCCGGCGTACCTACAATAATGTGTGGGTGTTTTTTTAGAGCACGAATTTGGCGGTTAATATCTTGACCACCATAAATTGGTAGAATACGAACACGTTTATGTTTACCAATTTTGTATAGCTCTTCTCCAACTTGAATTGCTAATTCACGCGTTGGCGCGATAACAATACCTTGAACTGCTTCTTTATTTGTATCCACTTTATCTAATAGTGGTAATCCGAATGCTGCTGTTTTCCCTGTACCTGTTTGCGCTTGCCCAATAATATCCTTACCTTGCAATGCATGTGGAATTGTTTCAGCTTGAATCGGCGTAGCCTCTTCAAAGCCCATACTTTCAACAGATTGTAGTAAAGACTCACTTAATCCTAGTTCTCGAAATGTTGTCAATGTTACTTCTCCTTTTCTATCCTATACTTATCATTTAAAAAAAGGCGTTTTCCGAACTTGCGGAAAAGCCATTTTCCTGAATACTTACGTATATAACCGGGCGTATATTCTTCACGAAAATACTTCTAAACGTTATTACACTTTATCAATTATAAGTTTTGTAGGTGTAAAAAGCAAACCCCAACTGTTACCTTATTTCATATTCAGAGCTTTTTTCTTTACTTTTATTTTTTTATCGTTTACTGTAAGCGCTTATTATAAGTTTCCACTATTTTCGTGGCTATCATCCCTATTTATATACACCAATTATTTCAACATCGTAATTACTTCTTCTAATTTCATGCCGCGAGATGCTTTTACTAATACAACATCTTTCGTACCGACTACTGCTTGCAACTCTTTTATTAACTCTTCTTTACTATCATACGCTTTTACACGGTCTTTAGGGAAATTAATTTTTGCACCTTCAGCAATTTGAGCCCCTAATTTACCATATGTGAATACATATGAAATTTTTGCTGGATCAATTAATTTACCTACTTCATAATGAAATTGCACTTCTTGATTTCCAAGTTCTAACATATCACCAAGCACAACAATTTTTTTAGCAAATCCATCTAAACCATTCATTAGGTGGAACGCAGCTTCCATAGCTGTTGGACTAGCATTATAAGCATCATTGATAATTGTTAAACCACTATCTGTTTTTACAATTTCCATACGCATACCTGTCATTTGAAGTGTTACTAAACCTTGTTTCATTTCTTCCCACGTTACACCAAAATGTTTTGCAATTGCCATTGAAGCAAGCGTATTATATACATTATGCTTTCCTAGTACTGGCAAATAGAATGACGAAGTTTCATCCCTGTTCATCTTAAAGTGTGTCCCAGTAGCCTGCAATGTTACAGTAGTTGGATAGTAATCATTTGCTCTCGCATCACCAAATGTAACTGTTTCAGCTGCTAAATTCATTTCTGGAACACGATTCGTTAATAGCGGCTCATCTCCATTATATACGAACACGCCACCCTTTTGTAAACCTGTAACAATTTCTAACTTCGCTTCAGCAATCGCCTCACGAGAGCCTAAATCCATTAAGTGCGCCTCACCAATGTTCGTGATAATAGCTGCATTAGGGCGAGCTAACTTAGATAGAAATTCAATTTCTCCTCGGCTTGACATGCCCATTTCTAATACAGCTACTTCTGTATTTTCCTCTAAATTTAAAATAGTAAGAGGTAAACCGATGTGGTTGTTGAAATTACCTTCTGTTTTTTGAACTTTAAATTTAGTCGCAAGAATACTTGTTACAATATCTTTCGTAGATGTTTTACCATTACTACCCGTTACACCAATAACTTTTACATCCAATTGATCACGATAGTTTTTCGCTAACATTTGCAATGCTGCTAGTGTATCTTCTACAAAAATAACCGGAAGATTTTCAGGTGGGTTTTCTACATCTTTCATCCATAATGTAGCAATCGCCCCATTTTCAACAGCTTTGTCTACAAAAGCATGTCCATCGAAACGTTCACCTTGAATTGGAACATATAAATTTCCATTTTCAATTTTCCTCGTATCAATAGACACTCCTTGTATAGTAATTCCCTCATACCGCTCTGCTAATCCAGTACCATTTATCATCTGCTCTACTTGTTTTAACGTTCGATTTATCATGAAAACACTCCTTACATAGAGGAAGCACTATTCCTTCGAATAGTGCTTCCTCCTTTTTTGTTAGATTGTATATTTAATTTTTTGTTTTTCTTCGTGACGCTCAATCGCTAAGCGAATTAGCTCTTCAATTAATTCCGGATACGGTAAACCTGTATGTTGCCATAATAGAGGGAACATACTAAACGGCGTGAATCCTGGCATTGTGTTTACTTCGTTAATATATACTTCTCCATCTTTCGTTAAGAAGAAATCAGCTCGTGTTAAGCCCGAACCATCTAATGATTGGAATGCGATAATTGCATCTCGCTTAATTATATTAGACTCTTCCTCTGTCATTTCAGCTGGAATAATTAACGCTGTATCACCATCGATGTATTTCGATTTGTAATCATAAAAATCTTTTTTCGGTACAATTTCACCTACAACTGAACATTTCGGCTCATCATTACCTAATACACCAACTTCTACTTCACGACCTACAATATTTTCTTCTACAATAATTTTACGGTCAAATTGGAATGCCTCTTCGAATGCATTCTCAAGCTCTTCACGATCATTACACTTATTAATACCAACACTTGAACCAAGATTTGCTGGTTTTACGAAGCAAGGATATCCTAATACTTCTTCTACTTTTTCATACGCTGTTTCACGATCTTTTTCCCATGCGCTACGAATGAAAGATGCATATTTCGCTTGTTTCAATCCAGCTTCTGCAAAGATATTTTTCATAACAACTTTATCCATACCAGCAGATGATGCTAATACACCGTTACCTACATATGGAATGTTTAGTAATTCTAATAACCCTTGTACTGTTCCATCTTCACCATTCGGTCCATGTAATAATGGGAAAATAACATCAATTGCATCTTCTTGTTTAGAAGTTGCAGTTGGGATAATTTCTGTACTTAATGATACAGGAGAGATTGTATTCTCTTCCCCACTCATTTGTAATGCCTCAACATTTTTTACTTCGCCTTCAATACGCTCTCCACGCATCCATTGGCCTTGTTCTGTAATATAAATTGGATGAATCTCGAATTTATCTTGATTTAATGCTTTAATAGCAGCAAGAGCCGTTTGTAACGAAACTTGATGCTCAGCTGATTTTCCACCGTATAATAAACCTAATTTAATTTTTGTCACTGAAATCACCCTAACCAATTGTTTTCATTTTTCTATTTTAGCACTTTTTATAAAAATAGGTAGTTCCTATTTGAAATAAAATGTAACTTCCACAAATAATTAAAAGACACCACTTATTGGTTTTCTACACTTTTTCTCTTTAATTTCTACACACCTAAACAAAATTAAACTTTAAAGCAAAATTGCTATCTAATCTAGTTATGTACCTAAAATATGTAGAAATCCACTTTGTGTGTATGTCATCTATATTACCCTACCATTTGTGGAGGGTGAAAAAACATTGATTAAAGTTTCATTTTATTAAGAAGACTGTTTTGTAGGCGTATCTTTTTGCCTCTGCTCAACAAGACGATCTAAAGAAACATATACAAAGCCTGCAACTACACACCCTACACTTAAAATTGTAAATAAGTAGTGACCAAGCAAACGATCCAATAGAAAACCACCAAGAAGTGGACCGAATGCACTTCCTGTAATCCACTGCAAACTCGCCGCCCCCATATAGGTTCCTCTCAAATGCTCAGGGGCCAAATTCGCTACAAACGTCATCTGTACAGGCGACATAATCATCTCGCCTAACGTATATATGGCATAAACAAACATTAACGTCATTAAAATAATTGTAGCATTTGTATCATATTCTCCAAACCACTTCGGTAACCATCCTATAAAAAACAAACCAATTCCGAACAAACACGCACCGTATAGCATCGTCTTTCCAACAGGTTTATCTGTCGCCCATTTTGAAATTTGAAATTGAAATAAAACAACTAATAGACCATTTAATGCCATTAAATATGGGTATGGATTGTTGACTCCAAAAATATCCTTCATTTCGTTATCAAAGTGAAGCGGTAACATGCCTTCTGTTTGAGAAAACCCCATAGAAATAATAATCCCCGCTAACAAATAAATCATTAACGCCTTATCTCTCATTAAAATTTTCCAAACTGCTCCGGATTCCTTCTCTTTATTTTTTTCCGTCATATCCGTAATTTTTGGCATTGTTTCTTTAATAAGTACTAACACTAGTAGCGCATAAAACAACATAGCGGATGAAGCAATAATAAACACGAGGTTCTTTGATAAAACAACTACTGATGCTCCCATTATCGGTCCAATTGCAGCACCAATATTGTGTCCCATTCGCAATAAACCATATGCTTCTGTTCTTTTTTCTGGCGCCGTCACATCTGCAACCATCGCTGATGCTGCTGGATGAAATAAAGAATTACTTAACCCTAAAAAAATAGATAAAATAGCGTATGGAATAAATCCTTCGATAAATAAAAAACCGAGCATTAATAACGCATTACTCGCCATTGAAAATATCATAATTGGCTTTCTTCCATATATATCAGCTATTCTTCCGCCTATAAGCGAGCCAAAGCTTGCAGCAATTGGAGAAAGCGCCATAATAATCCCAACTTGTAATAAAGAATCTACCTTATCTTTTAAATATAGTGCAAAAAAAGGCATTAACATCATCATCGCAATTCCGTTCAAAGTCTCACCGATAAATCGAATCCATACGTTACGATCCATCTCTCTTAGCTCACGCCATGTATTTTTCACATTTTCACCCCTTTAGTTCGCCAACAATTATCCTATAATACATTCAGAAAAATGTAAATTTTCAAAATAAAAATCCATCCTAACAGAATTAGAATGGATTTTTCCATTTATAAATTTGCTACATCTTCTTCTTTTTTACTATTATTTAAAACACTACGCTTTCTACTATAGGCGAAATAAACTACTATACCGATAACCATCCAAACACCAAAACTAATCCAAGCTGTCGCTGATAATTGAAGCATCAAATATAAGCAAAAGATAACTGTTAATGCTGGTAAAAATGGTACGAGCGGCGCCTTAAACGCCCTTGGTAAATCAGGATGAGTTCGTCTCATCACAATGACAGCAACAGCTACAAGTGCAAATGCTGACAAAGTTCCCATATTTACAAGATGTGCTAAAACATTTAAATCTATTAATCCTGAAATAAGTGCTGCAATAATACCTGTTGTCCATGTATTTAAAAATGGTGTTTTAAATTTCGGATGAACTTTAGCAAGACGCTTCGGTAACAATCCATCTCTGCTCATTGCATATGAAACACGAACTTGCCCATACATCATAACTAGCATTACAGTTGTAATTCCTGTAATTGCTCCTACTGATATCACTCCCGCCAAACTATCTTGTCCAATAAATTGAAGTGCGAAAGCAACTGGATCTGATATATTCAACTGACCGTATGGAACAATCCCTGTCAAAATAAGTGAAACAACAATGTAAAGAACCGTACAAACTAGTAACGATGCAATAATTCCAATCGGCAAATCGCGTTGTGGGCGCTTCACTTCTTCTGCGGCTGTTGATACAGCATCAAATCCAATGAATGCGAAGAAAACTGTAGCTGCTCCAGCCATTACACCATCTAACCCAAATGGCATAAAAGGTGTCCAATTTTCAGGTTTTACATAATTAAATCCGGCGAAGATAAAAATGAGAACAACTGCTAGTTTAATAAATACCATTATATTATTTACACGTGCACTTTCACGAACACCTCTAGATAAAAGAACCGTCATAACTAGAATAATTAGAACTGCAGGTAAATCAATTATTCCACCCTTTCCAGTACCAGGGGCCGAGGAGAGAATGGTCGGAATATGAATCCCAAATCCCTTTAATAACGATTGAAAATACGCTGACCATCCATTGGCTACAGCAGATGTGGCTAATAAATACTCGAGCATTAAATCCCATCCAATTAAGAATGCAAATACTTCTCCCATCGTCGCATACGTGTACGTGTAAACACTCCCTGAGACAGGAACTGAAGAAGCAAATTCAGCGTAACAAAATGCAGCAAAGGCACAAGCTAATGCAGCTATAGCAAATGATAATATAATAGCTGGTCCAGAATGTTTCGCTGCTACAACGCCAGTAAGAACAAAAATACCAGTTCCAACAATTGCTCCGATTCCAAGCATTGTTAAATCAAGTGCCCCTAACGTTCTCGATAATGTCTTTTGTTTACTTTCTTGCAGTAACGTTGAAATTGGCTTCTTTTGAAAAATTTGCTTCATGCTGTGCTCCTCCACGATTTTAGTTTTCTGAAAATTTAATTTACTTTTTCATTTTACCCACGGCATGTTTTTTAGTCAATACTTTTGTCGAAATAAACAGAAAACTATCGAGATACATACTATACTCTTATCATCCTTTCGATAAAAAGATTCAGACAATCATATCTATATATATTTTCATAACTTTTTTTGGTATTATTATACATGTCGATTCCATAAAAGAGGCATGCTCCCGTAGTGAGCATGCCTCTTTTTACTTATTTTACGGTATATGAACCCTCTTCAATCCAGCTATACATGTACTTTTCATCTTCCGTCTCATGTGCTTGTTTTACAATACGAAGCGGACGGAATGTATCTATCATAACAGCCAGTTCAAGTGTCTCTTTCTTCCCTATACTCGCTTCTGTTTTCCCTGGATGTGGCCCATGCGGGATCCCGCTTGGATGAAGCGTAATAGAACCTTCTTCTACACCTTTTCGGCTCATAAAGTTACCTTCTACATAGTACAGTACTTCATCACTATTCACATTACTATGATAATATGGTGCCGGAATAGATTCTGGATGATAATCGTATAAACGCGGTACGAAAGAGCAAATGACGAAATTATGCCCTTCGAATGTTTGATGTACTGGTGGTGGCTGATGAATACGACCTGTAATTGGCTCAAAATCCTCCACATTAAAGACCCACGGATATAAATAACCATCCCACCCAACAACATCTAACGGATGGTGCCCTAACACATGCTTGTGCATATAACCTCTCGACTTTGTCATTACGACAAACTCACCTTTGTCATCATATGTCTCCAATTTTTCCGGGCCACGAATATCCCTTTCACAAAACGGACTATGTTCTAACAATTGCCCATATTCATTGCGATAGCGACTTGGTGTTGTAATTTGGCTATTTGCCTCTACAACAAGAAACTTAGTCTCTCCCTCATCTGGAATAACACGATAAATCGTTCCAATTGGAATTGTTACATAATCACCTTTTCTATAGTGAATCGTTCCAAACATCGTTTCAATTTTTCCTGTTCCATAATGAACAAATAACATTTCATCGCCATCACCATTACGGTAAAAATAATCCATTTTTTCTGTTGGACTCACTACTCCAATTAATAAATCCTCATTCCCAAGCATAAAGTTTCTTCCGCTTACTGCATCACCAGTTTTTTTATTTTCTTTCGTACGGAAGTGGCGATGAGCAAGAAGGGCATCCTCTTCATACTGTAACTGACAAGAATGCGATAATGCCGCGTGCCCTACTTCTGTTGGCATATAATGATGATACAAAATAGACTGGGTACCAGAGAAACCTTTTGTCCCCATTACCTGCTCACGATAAAGCGATCCATCTTTTTTACGAAATTGTACATGTCGTTTATGAGGTAGCTCCCCCATGTGACGATAAAACATGCCCATCACCTGCTTTCATGTCTTTTTTGACCGTATTACGTAACGTACCTAAACCAGTAATCGACAGCTCTACAACATCTCCATCTTGTAGCCACTCTTCTGTACCAAGTTCTAAAATACATCCTGTTCCTACTGTCCCAGAACCAATCACATCTCCTGGATATAACGTAACGTCTTCCGAAGCACGTTCAATCATTTCAGCAAATGTATAGTAAATATCTTGGAAGTTTCCCTTTGATAATATCTTTCCATTTACATGAGCAGTCATCTCTAAATCATAACGATCACCGTTACGATAAACGTCTAATTCCTCTTTCGTAACGAGATACGCTCCTAATGAAGTTGCAAAATCTTTTCCTTTCGCTGGACCGAGTCCCACTTTCATTTCTGTTACTTGTAAGTCCCTTGCGCTCCAGTCGTTCATAATGCAGTAACCAAAAATATATTCCTCTGCTTGTTCACGAGAAATGTTTCGTCCTTCTTTCCCAATTACGCAAGCAATCTCTAACTCATAATCAAGCTTTTTAGACTTCTTCGGACCAATAACAAAATCATCTGGTCCAATAACAGCACGGTGGTTCGTAAAATAAAAAACCGGGATATCATACCATTCAGGTACAACATCTAACCCTCTTCGTCCGCGAGCTGTTTTTACATGCTGCTCAAATGCATAAAAATCTCGAATGCTACTCGGATTAGGAATTGCCGCTGCAAATTGAACTTCCTCTAAGGAATATATACCCTTTGCAGGATTCTTAATATTACGCAATACTTCTACATACTCATCTGCTTTCTCTAAAAAGGCGAACATAGAAGAAGGTAATTGTCCATCACTCGCAAGATTCATATCGATTACTTTGTCACCTTCAAGCCATCCAGCTCGCATTTCTTTCGATGGGAGACGAAATGTAACAAATTTCATCGTGATTCCTCCCTATGAAAATGAAATTTCCACCAACAAAGGAACTCTTGCTGGTGGATACAAATTTTATAAATTTCCGCGACGCTCTTGTTCTCTTTCAATTGATTCGAATAACGCTTTAAAGTTCCCTTCGCCAAATCCACGAGAACCTTTACGTTGGATGATTTCAATAAATAGAGTTGGACGATCTACAATTGGTTTCGTAAAGATTTGTAATAAATAACCTTCTTCGTCACGGTCTACTAGAATCTTCAATTCTTTTAATCTATCAATTTCTTCATCAATTTTTCCAACACGTGCAGTTAACTCATCGTAATACGTATCTGGCGTATCTAAAAACTCCACGCCATTCGCACGAAGCACTTCAATTGTTTTTACAATGTCACTTGTTAATAAAGCAAGATGCTGTACACCCGCTCCGTTATAGAACTCTAGATATTCTTGAATTTGTGACTTTCTTTTTCCGTCTGCTGGTTCATTAATTGGAAACTTAATACGGCTTCCATTCGTCATAACTTTTGACATTAATGCCGAATACTCTGTGCTAATATCGTCATCATCAAAGTGAATCATTTGTTTAAATCCCATGACGTTCTCATAATAACTAACCCATTCTTCCATTTTCTCAACGTTACCAACGACATGGTCTACAGCAATTAAACCGGATTCTTCAAATGGAATATTGAACTCTACCCTTTGAAATCCTGGCATGAATGTTCCTTTATAATTTTTACGCTCTACAAGCGTATGAATTGTATCACCATACGTACCAATAACCGCTTTCTTCAAGGTACCTTCCTCATCTGTTAACTCTTCAGGAGGAGCAATCGCAACAGCGCCACGTTTTACAGCTTCAGAGTATGCTTTATCAACATCATCAACAAGTAAAGCCACATCCTTCACTCCATCACCATGAGTCTTTACAAAATCTGCAATACGACTATCACTACTTAAAGCTCCAGACACAACAAAACGCATATTTTTTTGCACAAGAACATAAGATACCTTTTCACGGTTTCCTGTTTCTAATCCAGAATAAGCTACAATTTTGAATCCAAACGCTCTCGCAAGATAATAACTTGATTGCTTTGCATTCCCTACGTAAAATTCCAAATGATCTACATCACGTACCGGAAAAAAGTCCTCCATTTGTGCAGCTAGCGTATCCATAGATTTTTGTTTCATAATATCTTCATCCCCCTGTAAATAGATTAAATGGTCCATACTTAAAACCAACCGAAAACGCTTCCAACATCAATTAATAGAAATTAGTTAGCAAGCTAACAATTTCCGACCTTTAAAATTTTCTATCTTTTCTGTCAAATTCCTCTTTTTTTCTTACATATAAAATTCGACTTTTTTCTCTTTAAAGTAAGGGGAAAATATTAATACTTGAAGGTATATATGAGAGGAAAACAAAAAAGACTCCAACATATTAACTACTTACTAATACGTTAGAGTCTTTATTTTTTTTGAATGATTGTATTTATATTTTTCATACTAATATATTTGCAAGGAATAGAATAAATGATGTTAATATTACCGCTCCGCCTAATGATCCTAATAAATCTGTTTTTGTTACTTGTAACACTTGTTCACTGTTCATATTCCTCATTCTCCTTTCATTTTGTACAATTTAAAACTTTTATTATACTAATACGCTTGATAGAAATACGATTAATGCTGTTAATACTACTGCTCCGCTTGCTGATCCTAAGAAATCACCTTTTGTTACTTGTAATACTTGCTCTTTCATATCTTTCATTCTCCCTTCATTTATCTTTTGTTACAAAACTTCTATTATACTAATACGCTTGATAGAAATACGATTAATGCTGTTAATACTACCGCTCCACTTGCTGATCCTACGAAGTCACCTTTTGTTACTTTTAATACTTGCTCTTTCATATCTTTCATTCTCCCTTCATTTATCTTTTGTTACAAAACTTCTATTATACTAATACGCTTGATAGAAATATGTTTAT
>NZ_QNUA01000023.1:0-73646 GCF_008042285.1 Bacillus sp. AR13-1 | reverse complement strand
TTTTAATCCTTGCTCTTTTTTTATAACTTCCATTTCCCTTCATCTTTCTTTTGTTACATATTATACTAATACGCTTGATAGAAATACGATTAATGCTGTTAATACTACCGCTCCACTTGCTGATCCTACGAAGTCACCTTTTGTCACTTTTAATACTTGCTCGTTGTTCATAACTTTCATTCTCCCTTCTCTTATTTTTGTTACAAAACTTCTATTATACTAATACGCTTGAAAGAAATACGATTAATGCTGTTAATACTACTGCTCCGCTTGCTGATCCTAAGAAGTCACCTTTTGTTACGTTTAATACTTGCTCGTTGTTCATATCATTCATTCTCCTTTTTTATAAGTTATCTATATGTAATTACTAAGAAATGATTAGTTCATAGTTTTCATGTTAACGTTACATTGAAATTAATTACGTAACGTTTGTAACACTAATGTAACATAACTATTATTACGTTGCAATATAATTACGTAAATTTTATTACACTTTTTTTACGTTTTTTTAAATAAACACTCAAAAACCTTGTTTTAATGCGTTTTCTACTACAATCACATTTGTAACACTAGTGTAACATTAAGGTCATAAAGCGAAATATAATATTATTCATCTCTATTTTGTTAAAAACCAAAGTGAAACTTTAATCAACGAGAGTTCCATTCCCTACTAATTATTCCCCTCACCAATCGCACTTTTACTAGAAATTAATGCGGGATAAAATACTATCTTTCCAAGATAAGTTTATATGTTTCCTCTATATAACTATGTATAATGGAAACAAAGAGGTGGTCATTTTGAAATTAATCGCACTAGATATGGATGGTACACTACTATCATCTAATCTTGAAATCTCCAAAGAGAACTTACAAGCTATCCAAACCGCAAAAGAGGCTGGTCATATTGTAATGATTTGTTCTGGCCGCGCGAAAGAGGATGCTTTGAAATTATTGGAAGAATATAAACTATCTCTTCCAGTTGGAGCAAGCAATGGGGCAATTGTTTATGTGGACGGAAAAGTAATTAACTCGCGTTGTTTACAAAATGATAAAGTATACAAGCTTGCAAAATTACTAGAATCTGAAGGTTTTCCATATAAGTTGTACACAAATAAAGGGGTTTATTCTCCTTATACATGGCAAGGTCAAGTTATGCAGGCATTCGAAGAAAATAAACATACACTAGATGTTACACTTGAGGAACTTGAAAGAATTACAGAAAAACAAAAGAAATCTAACTTAATTACTGATTTCCAAAAAATAGAAGATGTCGTAAATAATCCAGAATTAGAAATATCTAAATTCTTCATTTTAACATTTAATGCTGCTCATCGTTCACAGCTATTACAAACTTTACAAGAAGATACGGACATTTCAGTTACGGCATCAGCTCCTACTAATGTAGAAATTATGGATAAGCATGGCCATAAAGGCAATGGTTTGCAAGAAATGGCAGCTTATTTCAATATACCAATTGAAGATACTGTTGCAATCGGTGACAACTTTAATGATGTGCCAATGCTACAAGTAGCCGGCTTATCAGTTGCAATGGGAAATGCTGAAGAAGACGTAAAAAAATTATGTGACGTTGTTACATTAACAAATAATGAAAACGGTGTTGCTCATGCAATTGAGCAATTTGTATTAAAACAAACTTCATCTAGTAAATAAAGTGAAACTTTAATCAGAGGTGGGGTTCCTCTGATTATTAGTTGAACCAATCGGGCTTTTACGGGCAGTAAGACTCCCACCTAACTTCCCCGCATGTGTCGAATTTTCAGGTGGGAGTCTTACTGCCCGTTAATGCGGGGTAAAAAAAGGACTCTTTCACATTTTGAAAGAGTCCTTTTCTTTTACACATGATGACAAGCAACAAAATGATCTTCACCCACATTACGGAATTCTGGTACATTCGTTTTACAAATATCTGTAGCAACGGGGCAACGTGTATGAAAACGGCAACCTGATGGTGGATTTGCAGGACTTGGAATATCCCCTTCTAGAATAATCCGTTCTCGCTTAACCGTTGGATCCGGTATTGGCACTGCTGATAACAATGCTTTTGTATATGGATGAAGCGGATTCGCAAATAACTCATCACGTGGTGCTGTTTCCACAATAGTTCCTAAATACATAATTCCAATTTTCGTACATAAGTGCTCCACAACACTTAAATCATGTGAAATGAATAAATAGGATAATCCCTTTTTCTCCTGTAATTCACTAAACAAATTAATGATTTGCGCTTGAATAGATACATCTAATGCCGCAACAGGCTCATCAGCTACAATAAATTCTGGATCTAATACCATCGCCCTTGCAATAACGATACGTTGACGTTGCCCACCGGAAAACTCATGAGGGTACCGGTCAATATGATACGGCGCTAAACCACATAACTCCAATACTTCTATCACCTTTGCACGGACATTTTCTTTCGTCGCTAGTCCGTGAGCCAACATTGGCTCACCAAGCGCTTCTCCAATTCTCATTCTTGGATTTAATGAGCTAAATGGATCTTGAAAGACGAGCTGCATATTAGGACGATGCTTTCTCAGCTCTTCTTTTGATAAAGCATGAACATCTTGACCTTTAAATTTCACTTCACCTTCTGTTTTTTGAACGAGACGGAGAATTGTTTTTCCTATCGTCGTTTTCCCACTTCCAGACTCTCCTACAAGGCCAAACACTTCTCCCTTATCAATTGTAAAGCTTACCCCATCTACCGCTTTCACATGTCCAATCGTTCTACTAAATACGCCGCCCTTAATCGGAAAATACGTTTTTAAGTTCTTCACTTCTAATAATGATTCACTCATTGCCCAGCACGCTCCTCATATAACCAACAAGCTACTTTATGATCCTCGTCATGCACATTAAGATTTGGCGCTTCATTTTTGCATATTTCCATGCAATGTTCACAGCGGCCACTAAAGTAGCAAAACTCATCTAAGCCAACTAAATTTGGAACTTGCCCTGGAATAGAATAAAGTTTATCTGTTCGTTTCCCCATTACTGGTTTTGATTTTAGCAGCCCTTGCGTATATGGATGTTTCGGATTTTGAAATATCTCTAGTACCGGTGCCTCTTCAATAACTTTTCCACCATACATAACGACAACATAATCGGCCATTTCTGCTACAACACCTAGATCATGTGTAATTAATAAAATGGACGTTTTAAATTCCTCTTTTACTTGTCTTAGTAAGTCTAATATTTGCGCTTGAATCGTAACGTCTAGAGCTGTTGTCGGTTCATCTGCAATTAATAACTTTGGATTACAACTAAGTGCAATAGCAATCATAATACGTTGTAACATACCACCGCTTAATTCGTGCGGATAAGAATGGACAATTTCATCAGCACGAGCAATACCAACTTTACGAATTAATTCAATTGCTTTTTTGTATGCTTCGTTTTTGCTAAGTAGTTCATGCTCTCTTAACGTCTCAACAATTTGCTCTCCAACAGTAAAGACCGGATTAAGTGATGTCATCGGTTCCTGGAAAATCATCGCGATATCATTTCCTCTTAAACTACGAAGTTCTTTCTCTTTCATTCCTAAAAGACTTTTTCCTTCATAAAGAATATCACCACCAACGATGCCGCCAGATTCAGCAATAAGTCCCATAATAGATAAAGCCGTTACACTTTTCCCGCAACCTGATTCGCCTACTACACAAACTGTTTCACCTTCTCGAACTGAAAAGCTAACATGATTGACAGCCTTTACTGTACCTTCTTCCGTCTGAAAGTGTGTTTGTAAATCCTTTAGCTCTACTACTGCTCTACTCATGCTTTCTCACCTACCGCTTCATCTTTGGATCTAATGCATCACGAAGTGCATCGCCAAGTATATTAATTGATACAACTGTTATAAAGATTGCAAAACCAGGCGGGATCCATAACCACGGACGCTTTTGGAAATCGATTAATGAGTTTGCTGCACTAATCATATTTCCCCACGATGGTGTAGGCGGGACAACGCCAAGTCCTAGGTAACTTAGTGCAGACTCTCCTAAAATAGAACCTGCAACACCTAATGTGGATACAACAATTAATATCGGCAGAACATTTGGGATTAAATGATATACAATTTTCCGGTAATCGTTTATCCCGAGTACATCAGCAGCTTGCATAAACGATTGTTCTCGCAGCGATAAAATTTGACCTCGTACGAGGCGTGCAAGTCCTGGCCAACCTACTAAACTTAAAATGATCATAATGACATAAAGACGATAATCAGATGGTACTTTCCATTCTGATAAAATAGCTCCCATTATAATAAGTAACGGTAATCCTGGCATCGACATTAAAATATCCGCGAGACGCATTATAATATTATCGACGATACCACGGTAGAAACCTGCAATCGCTCCTAATAAAGCACCTAGTATAACGGATAACACCATTGAGGCTAAGCCAATTGTTAATGAAATCCGTCCTGCTTGCATAAGCCTCGTTAAAATGTCTCTTCCTAATTGATCTGTGCCAAGCCAATGAGAAAAACTAGGTGGTTTGTTAATTAACGTAACTTGTATTTTTCCTGATGCATACGGTGAAAAGAATGGACCAATAAAACAAAATAAAAACATAAAAACTAATGCGTAAAATCCTATAAGTGCCATTTTATTTTTCTTTATCCTTTTAAAAGCTTGCCTCCACGGCGATGATCCATTCCTTCTTTTCTTTTTTTCTTTTTTTTCCGTAGTTGTTGTAACAGTTTCCATCTCTTTCCCCCCCTTACTTCAACCGAATACGTGGATCAACAACTGCATATACAATATCCGCTAAAAAGTTTGAAAAAATTGTCAAACACGAAAGAAACATCGTAAATGCCATTAATACCGTATAATCACGAAAATTAAGTGCTTCTAATTGAATATTACCGATACCTGGCCAGTTGAAAATTTGTTCTATAATAATTGCCCCTGAAAACAACCCTGGTAATTCAAATGCAAGCAATGTAATAGCCGGCAAAATTGCATTTTTTAATGCATGTTTATAAATAACGGTCTTCTCCTTTAACCCTTTTGCTCTAGCCGTTCGAATGTAATCTTGCCGTACAACCTCTAACATACTCGTTCTAAAATAACGAGTTAATGAGCCAACTCCAAGAAGAGTTAAAATAAATACGGGTAAAACCATATGCTTTGCAACTTCTATTCCGTAAGCAAGCCCAGTTGAATTACTCCCAACATCAATCATCCCGCCTATCGGTAACAGCTTAAAGTCAACCGCAAACACTTTAATTAAAAACAAACCGATAAAGAATGAAGGAAATGACATCGCTGCAAATACACCAATTGTTACAAGCTTATCGAATAAAGAATGTTGCTTTGTCGCTGAAAATACACCGATAATAAGTGCAATTAGCCAAATAAAGAACAATGCAATAATCGCAACAATAAACGAATTCCATATAAATTTATTTAATAATGACGTTACAGATTCTTGATATTGAAGAGAAAAACCAAAGTCCCCCTGCAATGCATTACCTAGCCAGTGAAAATATCGCTCAACAATTGGTTTATTCAATCCATACAATTCCCTAAGTTCAGCTGCTCTTTCCGGTGTAATCTTCGGGTTTGAATCAATATAATCTCCTGGAAGAAGTGCGAACAGGAAGAAGATAATAATCGATGTCCCCAACAGTGTAGGAATCATTTGTAACAGCCTACGAATGATATATGTTTTCACCCTTTTTCTCTCCAATCTTATGCTTAAAATAGAAGAACATTTTTTCAAAGCGGCACACTACTTGCCGAATGAAAAAATGTCTTCTACTTATACATTCTTCTCGTTATTTTTCGATAGATAGAGCTGGTAAGTTTGCACTAATACTATTGTATTTTTCAGGGTCAATTCCTTTTATATTCCCGTTATAACCAGTAATTGTTCTACGATAGTTTAATAGAATTACTGGTGGATCATCACTTAATTCTTTATACAGTTCTTTATAGATTGGTTTACGTTTTTCAATATCTACCGTTTCAATACCCTTTTGAATTAACTCATCTACTTTTGTATTTTTATAACCAAGACTCTTCTCATTGACACCCGACAAATATTCACCAGCTGTTTCACTCGGATCACTTGTAATTGGTGTCGAAACAGAAGCTAAATCATAATCACCTTTGTTTACCTTCGAAAGCATAGTATTAAAGTCCATAAATTCAGGGTTAAATTCTACACCTATTTCTTTATAATTCTCTTTTGCAATCGGAATTAATAAATCGCTATCTTTAGCCGAACTTGGGCCGAAATAAGAAAGCTTTAATTTTTGACCATCTTTTTCACGAATTCCATCCGAACCAACTTTCCATCCTGCTTCATCTAATAATTTTTTCGCTTTTTCTTTGTCGTATTCATATTTATTAACTCCTTCTTCCGTATAAGCCCAAGAAGTTGGATGAATTGGTACATTAGCTACCGTACCGTATCCTTTCAATGCTGTATCAACATATTTTTTACGATCTAATCCGTAAATAAGTGCTTGACGAACCTTTTTATCCTTTAAGTACGGCTTATTATTATTCATATAAATATAGCTAAATGACGCTGCTGTTTCGATTTGGATATTTGCAAATTCTAAAGCCTTAGCCTGTTCAAGAACTTCGTCACCAGTACCTAGGCCAGTGTAGTCAACCTCACCTGTTTGGAATAATTGAAGCTTCGTATCACCAGAAGTAATTTTATAAATGAAGTTTGGAATTTTTGGTTTACCCGCATAATAATTTTCATTTGCTACAAATCGCACTTCTTGCCCTGGGATATACTTTTCAAATTTATATGGACCCGCAGCTATCGGTTTTTCATATAACGCTTTTAAGTAATCTAAGCTTGTATTTTGTTTGTAATCTTTTCCATAATAAGCTTTTGATAATACCTCTCCACCTAAGGCTGTTAGTGCCTGTGAATTAACTTTTTTAGTTGTAATTTTAATTGTCTGTGGATCAACAACTTGAATTCCTTCAATAGAAGTTGCTTTTCCTTCTTTATATTCTTTACCACCTTTAACAGCATATTGAGAAATGTCTTTGTCACCCTCATATGCCTTATCATGTAAAAGCGTCAATGTGAACGCTACATCATCTGCTGTTAATGGTGAACCATCGCTAAATTTCAAATCTTTACGTAAATGGAATGTATATGTTAACTGATCAGAGGAAATATCCCACTTCTCAGCTAATTCTGGAGTTGGTTTTCCTTGTTTATCTGTAGATACAAGGGATGCAAAAATAACTGAAGTGACGTTTCCATCCCAACCATTTTGTTGGAAATATGGTAAAAATACGCCGCCTGGTTTACTAATGCCAACTACTAACGTATCTTTTCTATTCTTCGCTTTATCTGGTACTTTCGTCTTATCTGTCGCAGCAATATTTTCAACTTTTATATTTTTTAAATCTTGCTGTTTTACTGGTTCTGTAGAAGCCGTATCCTCCTGTCCCCCACAAGCAGATAACACAAGTGAACTACTCAGTAATACCGAAAATACACCAGCCCATTTTTTTGTCTTTTTCTTCATTGTCCCCACCCTAACTTTTTTTTAATAATTACACCTTATGAACTGCTTGCCTAATGTATGCCTCCCACAGCAACATTTTATAGCCAATCGGAAAAGTCGGTTTTGGTTATAAAAAAATAGTTGTTTTTGAGGGGTAACAATCTTATTCCGACCTTTCCGGTAGACTTTATGGTTATTAGCTTATATCTTTCAGTATATTTTGTCAATTATTTCTATATAAATATTTCGATAATTCTTTCGAAATTATTGAGCAATATTCAATTTAGGTAAACTTAACAAAATACCATTATAATTATCTTCTTGTAATCCTTGAATTCGTGCATTATGTGCAGACACGACTTTACTATTGTTTAAGAAAATAACAGGTGGATCTTCACTTAACTCTTGATATAGTTTTTTATAGATTTCTTTTCGTTTTTCAATATCCAATGTTTCTAATGCCTGCTTAGCTAATTCATCTACTTTCGGATTATGATATCCATCATAATTACGCTTACTTGTCGAAACAAACTCCTCAATTGTTCCGCTCGGATCATCAATCATCGGTGTGGAGACCATCGCTAAATCATAATCTCCTTTAATTACCTTGGAAATCATCGTATTAAAGTCCATGTATTCAGGATTGAAATCTACCCCAATCTTTTTATAATCCTCCTTCATAACGGGGATCATCACATCATTGATTTTACTTGCAGAAGAAGCAAAATAACTTACCTTCAATTTTTGGCCATCTTTTTCACGAATACCATCTGATCCAGCTTTCCACCCAGCTTCATCGAGCAATTTCTTCGCCTTTTCTAAATTATATTCGTATTTATTGAGTCCTTCTTCTGTATACGCCCACGAAACTGGTGTAATTGGTACATTAACGAGTGAAGCGTATCCTTGGAAATATGTATCAATGACCTTTTGACGCTCTAATCCATAAATAAACGCTTGGCGTACACGTTTATCTTTAAAGTATGACTTCTTATAATTCATTTTAATGTAACCGTATGAACTTCCCGTATACACATTAACATTAGCAAAGCCTAACTCTTTTAATTGTTCAATCGTCTCCGCATTTGTCGTGAAGCCATCATAATCTACTTCGCCCGCTTGAAATTGTTGCAGCTTCGTATCACCTTTTGTAATTTTATAAATAAAGTGCTCAATCTTCGGTTTACCTTCAAAATAATTTTCATTTGCTACAAAACGAACCTCTTGACCTGGAATATATTTATCTAGTTTATAAGCTCCTGCTCCCATCGGTTTTCCATATAACTCTTTTAAATACTCTAAATTCCCTTGCTTATATTCTTTACCGTAATAAGCTTTTGATATAACTTCTCCACCAATTAACGATAATGTTTGGGCATTTACCTTTTCAGTTGTAATCGTAATTGTTTTCGGATCGATGACTTGAATCCCCTCAATAGATGTAGCCTTTCCTTCTTTATATGCTTGCCCACCCTTTATTGCTGTTTGGCTTATGTCCGTTGCACCACTATAAGTTGGATCATGTAGTAAAGTTAATGTAAATGCTACGTCATCCGCTGTTAACGGTGAACTATCACTAAACTTTAAATCATCTTTCAAATGAAACGTATATGTAAGCTGATCCTCCGAAATATCCCATTTCTTCGCTAGAATTGGAATTGGTTTCCCCTCCTTATCCAATCCAACGAGAGGAGCAAAGATAGCTTGTGTTATATTACCATCCCACCCATTTTCCATAAAATGCGGAAGGAATATCCCGCCAGGGCTCGGCATTCCCACTACAAAGGTATCCTTTCTTTCTTTTGCCTTTGCTGGACTTTTTGCTTTGTCACTCGCTTTAATAAACTCATCTTTTACTTTCGGCATCTTTGTTGCTTCATTTGTACTTGTCTCTTCTTGAGCACATCCTGCTAATAAAACCGATGTACTAAGAAACGTAAAAAGTAACCCTTTAAAAACCTTTCGCATAATTCTCACCCTTACTTTCCTGTTTTTTTATTAAGTGGTAACATAACGCCAATTCTGTAATTATCTTTACTTTACCTATAAAAATAGTATGAATTAATTTCAAGATTATTCCTTTTCACTAGTTATGTCAATCCTTGCTAATTGATGTCTTTCAAAAAATAAAAAACACCTTCTATTACCTAATAGTCCCGCATAGAATAATAACAATTAACTACCAAGAAGGGGGCGAAAATATGGACAACCTATTCCAATATGTCCTGCACTATGTATTATTAACAATCATAATAGTCGGGGCGTTATTACTATTCCCTTTCTTCCCAAAGTTCGTCCTCTTTTTAGCTTTTTTTATTATGCTCGGGATCGCTATTATAATTTCAACAAGGGAAGATACCACACAAAAAGAAAGCAGAGTTCAGCGCGTAAAGCTGTAACTCTGCTTTCTTTTTTCAGTCATAACGTATTCTTGTTAAACCAATTACGAAAAATACTCCTGCAAATAAAATGAGTATACCAATATATCCTCCTATATCAGCTAATGTACCTCCCCTTACAATTAACTCAGTAAAGCCACGCATCGCCCACGTTTGCGGAACAAAATTTGCCGCCGCTTGCATCCATGAAGGCTCAATTTCAATTGGCCAATAAAGACCACCAATCATACACGTTGAAATTACAACGATATTCCCTAGTGCGGACTGCTGTTCTGTTGTTTTCACGATACTTGCCAATAATAAAGCTAGACCAATAACCGCTAATAGCAATACTGAAACGAGTGTAATAACCCCTAATAAATTTCCCCACTGCACATCAAATAATGAATGCGTTAATATCATTAAAACACCAAATTGAATCCACCCTATTAAAAAGAAGGAAAGGATATATCCTGCTAGTATTTGAACTTTTGAAACTGGTGCCCCTAATAAACGAGACCAAACACCAAGTTGTCTAGTTTTCAAAATAGTTCCCGTCGCACTTAACATGACAATCATGACGAATAGAATTGAAAAACCTGCCGCTCGCCCTGTAACGTTATTTAACTTTTGATCATCGTGTAAAATCAATTCTTTTTGAATCGAAACAGGATCTATTTTTGTATAAATTGTTTCATACATCGTTTCCCACGAAGTGTTACTTTTCTTCTCAAAATCTCTTGCTGCACTAACTTCTATCTCCATCTTTTTTAATGCACTTGCTAATACTTGCTCTACAGAAGTTCCACCCGTAAAATCAGCACTGGCTTGAAATTGGATATTTTCTACTTTTCCATCTAGCATACTCTTTTGAAAATCTTTCGGAATGATGATTATACCAGATGCTTTCTTATCTTCGATCCTCTGTGTCCCTTCCCTATACGTTACCTTTTCTATAGAAATTAAATCACTTTTCTTTATTTCCTCATAATACTTGCCAGATAATACAGAACCATCTTTATCTACTAAACTAATATTTACTTTCTCATTCCCACTTCCGCCTAAAAGTCCACCGAATATGAGTGTAAAAATAATAGGCATTCCAAACATGAGTATATAACTTTGTGGCTTAATTAAAATTTGTTTTAATTCTAGCCAACAAAGCGCCCAAACTTTCTTCATCATTTCCCCTCCTATCTCGTACGTAAACGTAACGTTCCAATCATAACGGAGATAATTCCTGCACTACATAAACTTAAAATGACAGGGAATAGCACATCCCAAGATGTTCCCGACATAATATTTAAAAAGCTCGTAAGTGCCCATTTATTCGGAGCAATATTTGCAACTGTTTGAAGTGTATCGGGAAATACGTAAATCGGTAACATTGATCCTCCTAATATAGCTAGTATTTGAATACCGATTCCCCCCATTAAGTCTGCCGTTTTTTCCTCACGAATAAAAGCGGCGATTAACATAGATAAACCAGAAACACAAATTGCATAAGAAATTCCCAACACTACTATTTGAGACACATCTGCGCCCCATTCCACATGAAACATAAAGTGTGTAGCAACTATAAATATTCCAAATTGTATACAGGCAAATAGTAATGTACCTAAAAACTTCCCGAATAAAATTGAAAATGAGCTCGTCGGTGTACTGAACAAACGCGCCAACGTTTCAGTTCGTTGCTCTGTTACAACTGACTTTGCACCTACTGTTATGTTATATAGTAAAAACATGACTAACATTGCTGCTGCATAATATTGCATCGCTGCAACTGTTTTTTTTCCTACCGTTCCTTTTTGGATGTTACCCACACTTGCAGTTGCTATCGTCTGTAGACTTCCACTTACCTCTTTTGCAACTTGTGCTACATCACTCTGCTGAGATTTTGCTAATTCTGTTACAACACTTTTAGTAGATACTGCGACTGTTTGAACACGTTCTGAAAAAGAGCGGATCATTGACTCAGCAATTTTTGCTTGTATATCTTTTGATGGGTCTATAAGCACCTTTGGTTCTTTTAATTTTCCATCTTGTACTTGTTCGCTCCATTTATTTGGGATGGCAATTCCTACATCTATTTTCTTTTCCTTTAACATATCTTCAAGCTCTTCCCGAGAGTTAACTACCTTTACTTTCACATCATCTTTTATTTCTTTAGATTGCAATACATCTTTTTGAAAGACATCTGCAAACTCATCCGTTCCCTCTTGATAATAGCCAATTACTGTTTTCGGTAGTCCACCACTCTCAAATACATTACTTAATGCTGAACCTAAAATGGCCGTTAATACAATTGGCATAATTAACATCATCATAAATCCGCGCCGATCAATTAAACGGATTTTTAAATCTTTCCATGCAATAATGAAACTTCTCATCTCGTACTAACCCCCTTAATCACGAAGTGAACGTCCTGTTAATTGTAAAAAAAGTGCCTCTAAATTCGGTTCTTTTACTTCCAGTTTTAAAATTTGAGCTTTGTTTTCAACAACTTCTGAAACAACTATGCCAATTGCCTCGCCACCATTTAGTCCAATATCAATCGTGCTACTATCTTCGTCAAAAATAATCCGCTCAACAACAGGTAGTGCCTTCAACTTTTGTAGCAGTTCCGTACTGTAGCGATTTAATTGCAATTTCACCATAAACCCATCTGTTAGACGATTACATAGCTCTCTTTTCGTTCCTAGTGCAATTACCTTTCCATGATCAACGATGGCAATTCGCTCACATAAATACTCAACTTCTTCCATGTAATGACTCGTATAAATGACCGTCATACCTTTTTCATTTAACTTTTTAACAGTCTCTAAAATATGATTTCTCGACTGCGGATCAATCCCGACTGTCGGTTCATCCATAATTAATAACTCTGGTTCGTGCATAAGTGCTGCACCAATATTAATACGCCTTTTCATTCCACCTGAAAATGTTTCAATTTTATCTTTTCCCCGATCCTGTAAACCGACGTAAGCTAACACTTCCTCTGCCCGCTCTTTTGCAACTTTTCCATTTAAACCGTACATCTTTCCCCAGAAGATTAAATTTTCCTTTGCTGAAAGTGTCGGATACAGCGCAATGTCTTGCGGGACAATACCGATTTTCTTTTTCGCTTCTAATGGATACTCTTTTACAGATTTCCCACCAACTTTTATATCACCACTATCGTATGGAATTAACCCGCAAATCATTGATATCGTCGTTGATTTCCCCGCTCCGTTTGGTCCAAGCAATCCAAATGTTTCACCTTTTTTCACTTCAAAAGAAACATTCTTTACGATTTCCTTCTTGCCAAATGATTTCGTAATATGATCTATGACTAACATATTGATTCAGCCCCTTTGTATTCATCTACACTTTCATTGTAGAAAAATTTCTTCTTCTCTCCATCACCCTTAAGATAGAAATACAAAATAAAAAAGCAGCAAATTCTGCTGCTTTTTCACACTTATATATGCCAAAAGTCATGTGTACATCGTGACGCCATACCTTACTGCGTATATTGCTGCTTGTGTTCGATCTCTCAGTTCTAGCTTACTAATCAAATTAGAAACATGATTCTTAACAGTTCCCTCTGTAATAAATAGCTTTTCGGCAATCTCTTTATTATTTAACCCCAGTCCAATTGCTCTTAAAACATCTACTTCTCGCTCAGTTAATTGTTTTAGTTGTTCTGGTGGGTTACACTCTACTGCCACTTTCGTCTTTTTTAATTCCTCTATAATTTGCGCTGTTATATCCTGAGGAAGCACAACCCCGCCACTATACACCGTTAAAATTGCTTGCGCGATTGCATCTGTCTCCATATCCTTCAATAAATAACCACTCGCTCCTTGCTCTAATGCCTCAAAAATAAGCTCACTATCACTAAAAGTTGTTAACATAAGAACCTTTATATAAGGAAACTTTTCTCTAACTAAACGAGTTCCTTCAACACCATTCATACGAGGCATCCGAATATCCATCAAAATAATTTCAGGCTGTAATTGTTTCACCTTTTGTACGACTTCATCCCCATCACTAGCCGTCCCTACCACTTCCAGTTCCGGACGTAAATTTAATATCATTGCCAATCCATCACGAATCAGTGATTGATCATCAACAATCATAATTCGAATCATAACGCTCCCCCTATTACCCATGTTTTTTCTCGGAGTGGAAATTCGATTTTTAGGCGAAAACCTTTTTCTATTTCACTCTCAAATTGAATGATTCCACCATGCTCCTCTACACGTTCTTTCATATTAAGTAAGCCAAATCCAGGGCTTACTTCATTGACTCCCATACCATTATCCAAAATACATAACTTAACTTGTTCCACTGAACAAACTAAACTCACTTCACATAAACTAGCTTTTCCGTGACGTTTTGCATTCGTTAAAGACTCTTGCATAATACGAAGCAACGTAGGCTGTAGTGACAACGGAATCAAAACCGGATCTCCTTGTAATTGAAAAGATACTTGTACTTTCGTCACTTTAGAATATCCATGTAACATTTCACGCATATTCTCTATTATGTTCCCTAGTTTACTTTCCTCTTTTAAGGCATGCACAGAAGCTCTCACTTCTTGAAGTGATTTTCTAGCTAACCCATGGCATGTATGTAAAACCTCTTCTGTAGCGTCCGATTTTTGTTTCCATAAAACCTCCGCCAGTTGTAACTGAACAAGTAATGCCGTCATATTATGACCAACAGTATCATGAATTTCTCGGGCAATATCATTTCGCTCCCGAACAGCTGTCAATTCTTCTACCTCTTTTGCATATAGACGTAATTGCTCATGTGCTTCTTTTAAAGCTGTATGAGATAATGCTAATTCCCCATATTGCTCATCTACCATTTGCCGAGCAGCTGTAAGTTTTTTTATTAAGTTTCCAGCTAAAGCACTGAAAATGATAAACATAAAGTTAATTGCATTACTCTCCAATTCCAGACTCTCTGTATGTTGATACGTATGTAGTATATTTATAAACCAACAAAGAAAGAAAAAAGCGATAAAAAAATAAGTCATCCTTTTACGCCAATCATGAATAAATAATCCTACCGCATCAATTCCAAATATAATTAAATACAAACATGTCTCGGGAAATAAAAACCCTAATAACGCTGTGACAATACCGTTTGTGAGCAAGGTATAAAAAACAAGTTTCCTACCCCCTTTTGCTTTTACAAGCAAAATATGATTCACAATATAAATAAAAAGTGCAATACCGACAAAAATTTGTAAATTTTCTGTTTCACGTGAAACATGATTTGCGTAAACTAAGCAAATCATGACGATTGTAGCAATCCGCGCATATCCTAACATAAAATTCTCCCCACGTTTTAGTGACCTAAAGTTCATTCTATTATCACAGCAGCAAGAAAATTATACCAATTTTTCTACTTTCATTATACTAAAAAGAGCAAGCCCTCCCCCAAAATATGAGGAAACAACTTGCTCTTTTTCATTCTATTTTCTTTACTCCACAATATTCTCTAACTCATTATATAACTCCGCTCGTAAAAACTCTTTTTTCGTTTTTTCTTCATATAATTGTTCAAGCATTTCAACATCAACTACATTTTCCATTTTACATTCGAGTGCATATATATCTTCTTCTATATGCATTAACTCATTTTCAATTGCCTCTAAATCCCTAGACTTCTTCTTTTTTATAGGCATTACTTCTAACGCTTTATTCCCTTGCTGTTGCTGCTTCTGTTTTACTACCTGTTTCTCAATTCTTTCTTCCCACTTTTGACGAGCCCATGCATAGTTCCCTGCAAACTCAAATAATTTGTGCTCATCAATCCAATATGTCTTTTCAAACAATTTATTTAAGAAATAACGATCATGTGAAACAGCTAAAATCGTCCCATTATATTGTTCAAGGGCCTCCTCTAAAACCTCCCTTGATTCAATATCAAGATGATTCGTCGGTTCATCTAAAATAAGAAAGTTAACATCTTGATACATAAGTTGCGCGAGCCTTAACCTCATTTTTTCTCCACCGCTAAGTTGCGTTACTTTCTTAAAAACAGCTGGACCATAAAATAAGAAACGAGCTAATATATGTCTTGCTTCTCCCTCTGTTACAGCCACGCAATCTCTGAAAGCTTCCAATACATTGTTCTTCATATTCCCGTACGCATGTTGCGATAAATAACCAATTTTCACACTACTACCAATCCGAATTTCTCCAGCATCTTGCTGCATTTCTTTTAGTAATAGTTTTAATAACGTAGTCTTTCCTGTACCATTACGTCCAACGATAGCTGCGCGCTCCTGAAAACGAATATGCAAATTTACTTTCTCGAATAAAGACCGTTCATCAAATCCTTTACTCACTTCTTTCATTACAACAACATCTTTCCCGCTTCTCTCTTGCCCTTCAAACTGAAGTCCCATCTGTTTTCTATCCAAAATGGGTCTCTTTAGTTTCTCTATGCGCTCTAATGCACGTTCCATATTTCTGGCTCTCTTATGCAATCCTTCATTCGGCGGATTCGCTTGATTTGCCCATTCACGTAGACGCTTAATTGCTTCTTTCATTTTCTTTATTTTCTTTTGCTGTTCTTGATACGCTTGAAATTCTTGAAGCAGCCTTTCTTCCTTTTCCTCAACAAACTGTGAATAGTTCGTATGATATACGTGAATTTCTCCATCTTCTAAATCAAAAATTTTCGTTACAACTTCATCAAGGAAATAGCGATCATGCGAAATGACCATAACTGTTCCTGTATATTCTTTTAGAAATTGCTCTAACCACTCGACTGCAAATAAGTCCAAATGATTTGTTGGTTCATCTAACAAAAGTAGATCTGGTTTCTGCAATAGCATATACGCAAGGCTTACTTTTGTTTGTTCTCCACCACTTAACTCCATAAATGATCTTTGAAATAGTTCCGTCACCTGTAGACCATTTGCTACCTTCATAATATTCGCTTCTATTTCATAACCACCGAGAAACGCGTACCTTTCTTGAATTACTCCGTATCTCTCCATCAATTTTTGTAAAGCAGATGATTCCTGTTCTTCCGCCATATTTTTTTCTAAAGCATGCATTTCTATCTCCAACTCTTTTTCCTTTTTAAAAGCGGAGCTTAATACATCATATACATTCATTTCATTATTAAATTTTGGAATTTGTGCTACATGACCGATGCATGTACCTTTCTTCATATGAATGGCTCCTGCATCCAAACTCTCCATTCCTGTTAGAAGCTGAAAGATAGTTGTCTTCCCACTACCGTTACGACCAACTAATCCAATACGTTCTCCATTCTTTATTTCAAGCGATATATTTTCAAATATGATGTTTCCACCAAAAGATTTCTTTACATTATTTACACTACAAATTGTCATTTTCCGTACTCCTTTCAATATAAAAAACCATGGGAAAGAAACATTCCCCATGGTTTTTGTCATAGAAAAAGGAAGCCAAATAGCTCCCTTTTCACACGTTTATCAAAAATGGGTGAAGAGACTTCTATCGTTCAATAGCTACTATGCAATTGTTAAAAAAGGGCATACGTATCCCGTTAACAACTGCATCATGAAAAATCGCACGACAAATATAGATATAATCTAAAAATTTTGCGCGCGTAGCTAAAGAACATTTCATCTCATTCACTCCTTTCGTACGGAATTTAATACTTACTTCTTTATTATACTTCCCCGATTTATGTTTGAATAGTCATTTTTCTGAAAATAATGAAGATAGACTAAACATTTCAATAAGTGACATCAAATCTTACAAAACTGTTATGTTCACGTAATGGAAAGCGATAGTACGAAAAGATGCCTCCCTATACAATAAAGATATAAACAAGAGAGACAAAAACAAGGAGGAAACAATCATGATGAAAGAAATCGTAAAAGCAATCTTTGAGGTATTAGTGAACGGACAAGCAGTTGTAAAAGAACTAAACGAACTATAAAAGGGAGGAAAGAACTATGATGAACATGCTAAAAATGATCTTACATGCTTTAGTTGATGCGAAAGCAGTTAGCCAAGAATTAAACCAACAATAAAAAGGGGTATATGAATATGAAGAAAGCCATTATTGTAATCGCAAGTACAGCAATTGCCTTATACACAATAAAAAATAGAAAAAAGAAACAAAATGAAAATGCTCTATATTATCCATACACACTATTAAAGAAAAAATAAAAGACAAGGTACCCTATTGCAATGAGGATATCTTGTCTTTTATTTTTCTCTATTCCCTTTAAAGGATTTCCTTCTCCTTTTCCCGAATGTATTAAGCGGGATTTTTACATATATTTTAAAGGGGCATATACAAATGGATACACAACAACTATATTTTTTAAACGATATCGGTAAACAAAAACCAGAAAGCATTCGGAACAGAAGCGCTGCATGTCCTTTTTGTGACAGAGAAAATTTAACGGATATTTTAGCAACTGAGGGCTCTATTATTTGGTTAAAAAATAAATTTCCTACATTAAAGGATACCTTTCAAACCGTGCTAATCGAAACAGATAATTGCGAAGACCATATCGCAACATATACAGAAGAACATATGAGAAAACTAATTCGCTTCTCTATTCTCCATTGGTTAAACTTACAGGAAAATGAAGAATTCACTTCTGTGATTTTATACAAAAATCATGGTCCATTTTCAGGCGGAAGTTTGCATCATGCACATATGCAAATTATCGGAATGAAGCATGTAGACTATCTTGAAAATATTGAGGAAGCAAATTTCCAAGGGGTAATTGTTCAAAAAAATGAACGCATTGAACTCAATATTTCAGAGCGTCCTATTATCGGCTTTACTGAATTTAATATCATCATTGAAGATATTGCATTTATAGATGAAATGGCCAATTATATTCAGCAAACTGTACGTTACATACTGACAGATTTCCATAAAGGATGTAGTAGTTATAACTTATTCTTCTATTACTTAAACAGGAAAATCATTTGTAAAGTTGTTCCTAGGTTTGTCGTTTCACCGTTGTATGTAGGATATAAAATACCGCAAGTTTCTACAAAACTAGAAGATGTGAAAATACAACTAGCGCATTATTTCACGAAAGAAAAGGATGAAATTGTTCATAAAAAAACAGAGTAGGTATAGAAAACCTACTCTTTGATTACACCTTTATTTCGATAGTATACATCCTCTAATCCGATGTTATACTTCATATTGTTATCCGTCCACTCTGGTCCTAAATTCCCTGGCCATCCAGATGTATTCGCTATATATTTCAGTAATGCAAAATCAGTCAAACCTTTTTGCACCCCGCGCTTATAACCTTTCATTAAATGCGGCATTGCAATTTGCGCATTTGTACGTGGATCTTTCAGCTCTTCATCAGTTAAATGATCTGGCGCAAGCCCACCACCGCGGTGTAATTGAAACAATCCGAATGAAGTTCCGTTATCTCCAACACTTCTTGGATTTAACCTACTTTCATGTTCGGCAATTGTAAGAGGTATCCATTCCGGAAGGTTTACTTTCTTTGCTTCCTCTATAATGATTTGTTTCATCTGTTTTGCTTCTTCTGAATCAACATAGCTTGTTTCATTCATTAGCTTACCCATTCCTTCAGACTTTCCTTGGAAATATAAATACACTCCAAGAACAACTAAAAATCCTACAAAGAATTTCTTCACTACCTCTACCTCTTTCTCCGCTGAAATTTGTCCCCTTTCAGCCTTCCTTTTACAATTACCAACACTCTATCATTCTCTTACCTTTCAATCATAGCAAATTACTATACATATTATCATCATGCTTTAGACCGACTTTGCGAAAAAACATATGGTAAATACGTGCAAAAATGTAACTTACATGGACTATAAATTATTTATTGTATATAATTGTAAATTGAATTCTATATATAGAATAGGAGCATAAATAAATGAAAAGAACTCTACTAATCTTTTTCAGCATTTTACTACTCATTCCTATACATACCTCTGCACAAACATCATCAAAATCAAAAGTACTCGTTTTGTATAGTACAGAAGACAACAAAATTACAAACAATGTACAAATCCTTAATACTCAGTTAGGGCACTTTACAAAAGATATAACAGTAAAAAGCTTAAAGGAAGTAAAGGAAAGTACTGAATCATCTTCTTATACACATATTGTTTATATCGGAGAGAAAAAAGAAGATTTTTCTATTGCAGCAAAACAATTTCTAGAAAACTTCTCAGGTCCCATATTAGTTTTAGGACAAAATGTTGAACAATTATCTAATCGTTTTTCTTTCATTACCCTGAAAGAAACCGATATACGAATTCACACTATAGAATATCCGACTAACCAGTTAAAAAATGAATTACATGAAGAACGCTTAATGAAGAAAATTGAAACAAAAGGAACAACTCTTGCTTACGCCTTGAGTGCTGATGGAACTCATCCGTTAATCATTCAGCAAGGAACATCCTATTATGTTGCAACTCCAAACCTTTTCGATTGGATGTCTCATTACGTCGGTGAAATGTTATTTTCTTATTTCGGACAAAAACCTGAAACAAATAAAACTTCAGCTTATTTACGTCTTGAAGACGTTCATCCAGCTGTAGATGTAAAGCAATTAAAAGAAATCGCTGAATTACTAAAAGAGAAAAAGCTCCCTTATATGATTACCGTTATCCCTGTTTACAACGATCCAGACACAGGAAAAACAGTACATTTAAAGGATAACTCTGAATTAATCGATGTTTTACACTTTATGCAAGATAATGGTGGCTCTATCGTTATGCATGGTTACACACATCAGTTTTATGATAGTGAAACTGGCGAAGGTTTTGAATTTTGGGATGTAAAAACAGATCAACCAATTCGCCAACCAAACCATGAAAAATCAAAAACAAAAAAAGATTTTCAGTCTCCAGAAGACTATAATAAATACGTAAAAAACGGGAAAGCCTTCGAAGAAAAATATATTAAAGATCATATTGAAAAAGGGATTACAGAGCTTGTAGAAGCTAAATTATATCCAGTTGCCTTTGAAGCTCCGCACTATACAATGTCTCAAAAAGGATATGAAATACTATCACAATATTTTTCAACTTATGTAGGACAAATACAACTAAACGATACAACTTGGAAATCAATGCACTCACCAGCTTATATAAGTACACCGTCATTTTTGCATGGGATGAAATTAATTCCTGAAACTGTTGGCTTTATTGAAGAAGGGAAGCCACAAGCTATAGCAAAAATGAAAGAACGTGCTTTATCTATCACTAAACTATCTGATGGAATTATCGGTGCATTTTATCATCCTTACTTGGGCGTTGAACCATTAAAAGAAGTATTAAAAGAACTAGAAAGTATTCCAAACATAGAGTGGATTGATTTACAAAAAGACATGAATGAAGTAAAAATGAAAGATATTCATATTACTACTAATAAAGAAGGCATTCACGTTGAAAAACCAACAAGTGCGAATGACATAATTGATTATATAAAACAATATGGGTTCTTCCTTATAATTGGGTTCATTATAATTGTCTTTCTTTTATTATTAAGACGTGCGAAAAAATTAGAGTCATAAAAAAAACACCAAGCGAGATGCTTGGTGTTTTTTTATGACTCACTAACTTTATAAAATCGCACCGTATTCGCATATATTTGCTCAGTAACTTTCTCTACTGATATTTTTTTTATTATACTAATTTCTTGTAATACATCTTTTATCATATAAGGATGTGTCATCGTATCCTTCTGAAATTCCCACGGCCCATCTGTTTCTACCATCATATATTCAAGCGGATAATACGAAACTATTTTTCTAATTTTCTCCTTATGTAAAACATCCGGTGTGATAGAAATATAATAACCGTTCCTCATCATCCGTTTCATTGTCTCTTCACTTCCTTTAAACCAATGAAAGTGTGCACGCGAAACTTTATATTCTTCAAGTAAACCACATACAGTGTCAGTATCTTCATAAACCGCATGCAATATAATTGGTAAATCGTATTTACTAGCTAGTTCCACAAACTTTTTTAACACCGCTATGTATGGATCAATAGCAATATTTTCATCTTCTTTCCTTAAATAATATGGGAGTCCCACTTCACCAATCGCAACAATTTCATCTACATGATCTTCAATTAATTTATAAATTTTCTCACATTCCTCTTTATGAATCGGCTGCTCCGGATGAAAACCTATTGCTGGATGTACAAAAGGATATCGCTTTGCTAAAGATAAAGTTTCTAGACATGATTGATAATTCATAGATACTGCAATAAGCCCTTGTATCTCTTTACTGTTTTCCACATCTATAAATAATCTACTTTTCTCTTCATTCTCATATTGATCAACATGTATATGGCTATCAATCAATTTCATCTTTATGCCCCCATAAAAAAAACAAGAAAGGGTCTTCCTTCTTGTTTTATCATCTATATTAGTTAACAATTAAATTTGTTATTATATCAAATAATCCAATACATACTACGGCAACAGTAAAGTAGCTACAGAAATCTTTAATTGGAAACTTCACTACTTCTTCTTTACGCATCCCAGTTTTCTCCCTTCTTAATATATCCCTAATTATTTTTTATCTATTTGTATCTATTATGCAAAAAATATGACAAATTTACTATCGAATTAACTTACGTAAACCTTACAATGTTGTAAGGTTTGAAAAAAGGCCTCATCTTAAGCTAAGATGAGGGCTATTCAAAGTTAGTTGGTTTTTCGTTCTTCATTAACATTGCGAATCAGAAAGTAATAAAATGAGACTTTCTAGTTACACTATATTAAATTTACTATCTTTTAACTATCGAATTGCATTACAGGAGTCTTACATATTTGTAAGCTATGTGTAATGTAATTCGATAGTTCCCCTTACCTATACTTTGTACAATAAGGTTAGAAAGTAAGCCAAATAAGAAGAATACTCACATAACCAAATTACATTGCTAGTAGCCGACTCTTCTTATACCTTTCACTCATGCTACTACAATGTACCCCCTTCCCCCTTATATAATAAGAAAAGCCTTAGTCCATATGGACTAAGGCTTTTTCACGAATCTAAAATACCCCTACCTAGTATTTTTATTTTCGACAAAAAATAGGCGGGGGTATAATCCGCTATCTCATCATTAAAAGTTTACTCTTCGCATTAATAGGAATATTTCCAGCTTCAATTTCTTCAATTGCCTCGCCGTAGCGTCCTTTTGCGTACACCTTTAATGCTTCATCTCTCTTTAACATATGCTTAACAGTCTTCTTTATTTTTTGTTCTCTTCCACGTTCATCAAATGCAATAAATTCATATTCATACCATTCATCACCGACATGCTGACCAATCGCATCCACAATTGTATAGTATTCTTTCGTCGTATAAAGCGGATTATATTTATCAATAACCGGTCCAAGTTTCGTAGGTAGTAATACTACTACTATCACTACCATGGCTATTACAGTAGTAATTATTTTTTTCTTCATAATACTGATCTTCCTCCTCTACAGGATACTTATACATCCATTCTAAAGAGCAGGAATTTAATCTACCATTCAATCCCATTACATTACCCTTACATTTTTGTAAGAATAAAGTGAAACTTTAATCAGCCCTCACCAATCGGGCGTTTACGGGCAGTTGATCTCCCACCTAACTTCTTTGCTCCAGCTGAATTTTGAGGTGAGAGTTCTACTGCCCGTTAATGCGGGATAAAAAAAAGATGAACGAATTTTCTCGTTCACCTTTTAGCTTGCTTTAAAGCCACCGCCAAGTACATCACGCACATCGTGAATGACAACGAAGGCATCTTCATCAACTCTACTAATAACTTGCTTTAACTTAACAAGCTCTTGTTTATTAATAACGATATATAAAACTTCTTTATTTTTACCAGTATATCCGCCGCGTCCCTCTAATACAGTGACACCGCGTGTCATGTTTTTTGTAATAGTTTCACGTATTAAATCCGGTTGATTTGAAATGATTGTAACAGCTGTTTTTGTATCCATACCTTCCACGATGAAATCAATTACTTTCGCTCCGACAAATACAGCTACAAGTGTATACATTGCCTTTTCTTGTCCTATTATAAATACAGAACCCGCAATTACAACGATATCAATAATAAGTACGCCTTTACCAACGCTCCAACCTAAATATTGATTTGCTAGTCGAGCTAAAATTGCCGATCCTCCTGATGTACCTCCAGCTTTGAACATACAGCCTAATCCGATACCTACAAATACACCAGCAAATAAAGCTGCTAGTAACGTATCACTATTTACTTGATATTCGATATGTTCTGTAACATATAAAAACAAAGAGGTTTCCACAATACCTATAATTGTGTAAACCATCGTTTTCTTATCAAAAAATTTATAACCTACAGCTAATAAAATTGCATTCAAACCAAAATTCACAATTCCTGGTGACCAATCAAATAAATAGTACGTAACAACCGTTAAACCAATAATTCCACCCTCTGATAAACGGTTTGGAATTGCAAAGTAATTAATACCAATTGCGAATAATAATGAACCAATTGTAATTAGTGTTATTTCCTTTATACGTTGATTAACCATAGTTCATACCTCCCCCCATTTGACATTGTATCACTATCTCCTAGAGGTTTAGAAGTTGTTTTTATTCCGCATTTTCCCTCACAAAGACCAAGATATTATGTTTAAACAAAGGGGTGATTAATTATTCATATTAGCTCTAACTGTACGGACAAAGCGCTCCACATTCCCACTCTGAATATACTTAGCTCTAATGGTTTCACGATTACAAGTACATTCGAAATATGGACGGAAATCTATGTCATCTATATGCAAATATGAATACTCTTCAAATATCGCAGGATAGCACGAAAATTTCCCGTAAAATAGAAGACGTCTAGTAGTGGCAACAAAAATCCCATGTTGATAACATAAAGTAAAGTCATCCTTTTCAAATATCCCTACGACAAACGCTAAAATCTTTTCGTCATCCTCTACATATTTTTTCATACTTAATAAAAGTTCATTCATGCATATTCCTCCAAATTCTATTCATTGTTTTAGCACTTGAAAAGAATCCATGGATTATTACAGACCGGTGTAACTCTTTTATAAAGTATGAAACGCGTTTCCTGTCAAAGACATTTCAAAAAATAATCCGTTATGTGATTATACACATAACGGATAAATACTAAACCGTTGAGCGTTCCACAAGTTTATACGGAATTTCCATCTTTTCTTGTTTAGAACCCTCATCACTTACTTGCCTATAAAACATTTCAAAAGCCGTCTTACCTATTCCCTTTAAATTTTGGTCAATGGTTGTCAGTTGTAAAACTTGAGAAATCGGTTGATTATCAAAACCAATAATCGCTAAATCCTCAGGAACTTCAATACCTAATTTTTCAACTTCTGTCATGATCCCAATAGCAACTTCATCTCCTGCCACTATTAATGCTTCAGGAGGATTCTCCATCTCCTTGAATTGATGTGCAACTCTTACACCATCTTCTAACGTAAAGCATTCTGTGAAAATCCGATCTTCCATCACTTCTTCATCTATTAATTGTAGCTGTTGTTTATAAGCATCAAAACGTTTCTTACTACTTGGCCCTAACTTTCTTCCCGTACAATATCCAATCTTCTTATAACCTTTTTCAATAAGGTAACTCATCCCTAATTGAAAGGCATTAAAATGATCTGTATATACACTCGATATGCTTTCAATATCATTATCCTCACAAGCAATAACCGCCCCATACGCTGCATAAGGCTCTATAGTTTCCCACTCATTAGCACGAGAACAAATGATAAGACCGTCTAGTTGCTTTGTTTTCAACATATGTAAACTTTTCATTTCTTCTTTTTTATTGTAGTTCGTTTGACAAAGAAGCACCCTGTAATTATGAGCTAACGCAACTTCCATCATTCCACCCACCATCGCATCAAAAGACGGATGGTTAATATAAGGTAAAATCACGCCAACAATATTCGTCTTCCCTTTTGATAAATGAACAGCATTTGCATTTTGCGAGTAATTCAATTTCTCAACTATTTCTAAAACAACTTTCCTTTTTTCTTCACTTACATATGGATGATCATTTAATACCCTCGAAACAGTCGTAACTGAAACCCCAGCCATCTTTGCAATATCTTTAATATTAGCCATACACTCACCTCTACTTTTAACTTAATGAATCACATGAACATATGTCAAATCTTCTCATCATGACACTTTCATTCGTTTTTCTTACAAAAGTGTAATTTTCCTGTAAGCTAATTCGATAGTGACTCTCCGCAACATTTCATATAATTAAGTCAGAAACAGGGCAACAACCATTTGAAAAGGAGCGGATCTATATGATGAACAAAATGAAAACGAACAATTTCTTAAATACAATGAGCTTGGTATTTTCCGCTCTTATCGATGCAAAAGCTGTTGCTTCTACATTAAACAAGTAAGGAGAATACATTATGAACAACATCACTTTTAATAAATTAGATTTTTTAGGACTAGCTAGCGGCACGGTTCTTCTTACTGCTTTCATTTACGCTGCTACACTATAACTTCGTGTCCCCTTTCCCCTTTATATAAATAATAATAGAAAAGACGACCGTCTATGCACGATCGTCTTTTCTTATTTTTGATTCGGCTGCAAGACTTCCTTTAGTTCTTCAAACTTTGCATTTAATTCATCTGTCATCATTTTCATAGCCGTTTTTCGGTCTATTTGTTCTTCAGCATCGATTTGAATTGGGTCTCCAAAAACTAATCGCGCTTTTTTTCCTTTTATCAATTCTTTTATACTTGATGGACCAACATAAGCTGCCGGTATTAACGGAACGTTAGAACGCATTGCAATCGTAACAGCCCCAGCTTTTAGTGAAACGTCTTCTGATGACCTCGTCCCACTCGGGAAAATCCCTACTACTTTTCCTTCTTTTAATAAACGTGATGGAATTTTTAATGTGCTTGGCCCTGGATTCGCACGGTCTACAGGGAATGCATTTACATTTTTAAAAAACCAATTTTTAAATTTCCCTTCAAACAATTCTTTTTTTGCCATGTAATGAATTTGGGTTGGGTACATTCCTGCCGCTAACATTAAAACATCCATAAAACTCGTATGTGTACACGCAACAACGTAAGGGCCACCTTCCGGTAATTTCTCTCTCCCTTGTACTTCTACCTTCCCAGCCATTTTAAATATATATTTCAACGAAAATGTAATTGGTTTATACATTTGTTTCGTTCCTTTCTGAATATCCGAAGTATAATCATTTTCTTACAACGATTATAACACTAAGTTTTAGGAGTTGGTAATAAAAATAAGTATTTATTGTTAAATTTCAATTCTTACAAAAGTGTAATTTTCTTGTAAGCTAATTCGATAGCGGCTCCCTCCACTATCTTATACAATTAAGTCAGAAAGTAACAACAACCATTTGAAAAGGAGCGGATCTATATGATGAACAAAATGAAAACGAACAATTTCTTAAATACAATATGCATGGTATTCTCCGCTCTTATCGATGCAAAAGCTGTTGCTTCTACATTAAACAAGTAAGGAGAATTTATAATGAATAACATGACTTTTAATAAATTAGATTTTTTAGGACTAGCTAGCGGCTCGATTCTTCTTACTGCTTTCATTTACGCTGCTACGCTTATATAACTTTGTGTCCCCTTTCCCCTTTATATAAATAATAATAGAAAAGACGACCGTCTATGCCCGGTCGTCTTTTAATTTTTTCTTTCCTTCAAATCTTTTAAAAGCTGTATCAATTCAGCTTGTTGTTTTATATTTTTACGACCGTTTCGATTAATTGCTGCAAGCTCGCAGGCAACTCCAGCAGCAAAGAAAAACAATAAACTTTCTAACATATAAAATCCTCCAGTTGCCTATTAAACAGCTTGACGCAATTGCTTTTCTTGCAAAATTTGTTTATTTATATTTTCTTCTTTTCTCTGACAAACATTATTACGAATAAGCGCTGCAATAACAAATAATGTTCCTACAATATCAAATGTTGTTATTTTATACCCTTGCATCATCATAATAACTAAAGTAGTAATTGGCACAAAGTTAATAAATAAAATACCATTAATGGATGATAAGATTTTCACACCGTAGTTCCAAGCAAGTAGTGCTACGATACCTGGTAATGTCATCATAAATAACAAATCATACTTCACAATAGAAATCGTTTCCATACTTGGAACAGATACATATCCAAGCACTGTAATGACCACAGTTATAATCCCTGTGACAGTTGTACCCAATACACATGTCAAAGTAGAATAGCGTAATGTTGACCAATCGCTACACGTTTGACCACCCATCGTATAAATAACCCATCCTACAACACCAACAAATATAAATGCTAGCGAAAACATGTTATCTTTCAATGTTAAAAAGAAACTCATATCACCTTTCGTAATAACAAATACAGCCCCTACAAACGCAATAATCATGCTCGTTATCATATATTTCTTCGGCTTTATATTTTTATATCCCCATAAAATACAAATTGAAATCATTGGCATAAGCGCCTCCATAATAGAAGCTACCATTACACCTGATTTTCCCATTAACATTTGTCCTAGAAAAATTAATACATTATATACGGTAAAAGCCATTGTTCCAAAAAAGACGAGTAACTTCCCTCTTCCTTCTAAGCGAAATGCCTTCTTTCCTTCTTTCATTAGCAATAATACAATCAATACAATTGCTACCGCACCATAACGAATAAACGAAAAATAAAATGGATCTATGTATTCTAGAGCATGATCAGCAACCGGAAACATCGCTCCCCATGACATACTTGCAATTAAACATGCCAAAGCACCTATTATCATTTGACCTTTTCTCACCACAATCCCCCGCTTCTTTCTATTTGCACAAAGAGAATTGTAAAAGAAAAAATATATCACGTAAAATGATTCAAAATGATGTTAACTATCATTTATAATGATAGTTAACATCAAGGAGGAGCATAAAATGGAATTACGAGACTTACAAATCTTCCAGAGCGTTGCCGACCGCGGTAGTGTAAGCGGCGCAGCAAAGGAATTAAATTACGTACAATCAAATGTAACCGCACGTATTAAACAATTAGAAAACGAGCTGAAAACACCTCTCTTTTACCGTCATAAGCGAGGCATGACTTTAACAGCTGAAGGAAGAAAAATGCTCGTTTACGTTCATAAAATTTTGCAAGATGTTGAAGAGCTAAAACAAGTGTTTTTAGATAGTGAAACACCATCTGGTATATTAAAAATCGGTACAGTCGAAACAGTCAGTACATTGCCTACCATTTTGTCTTCTTACTACAAAAGCTATCCAAATGTCGATTTATCATTACAAGCTGGTCTAACGGAAGAGCTTATTAGAGAAGTACTCGATCACCAATTAGATGGCGCCTTTATATCAGGTCCTATTAAACATCCACTAATTGAACAATACGATGTTAGTACTGAGAAATTAATGCTTGTTACACAAAATAAAGCTTTTCATATAGAAGAATTTACTACGACGCCCCTACTCGTTTTTAATCAAGGATGTGGATACCGTTCCAAGCTTGAACGATGGCTTAAAGATGAAGGTTTGCTACCAAAAAGAATTATGGAGTTTAACATATTAGAAACTATATTAAATAGCGTAGCGCTCGGTCTTGGGATTACACTCGTCCCCCAGTCTGCGGTGCAGCACCTTTCTACAGCAGGTAAAGTACACTGTCATCCAATTCCGGAGAAATATGGTAGTATTTCAACTGTTTTCATACGCCGTAAAGATAGTTACATGACCAATTCGATGCGAAGCTTTTTAAAAACAATTGAAGCACATCATCATATCAATATGCTTTAAAAGACATTCTTACACGAATGTCTTTTTTTCTTACAAAAGTGTAAGTCTTACGTAAGCCAATTCGATAGTTGCAGGCTGCTATATTTCATATAATTAAGACAGAAAGCAGGGCAACAACAATTCGAAAAGGAGCGGATACGCATGATGAACAAAATGAAATCAAACAAATTTTTCAATACAATGGGCATGGTGCTATCCGCACTTATCGATGCAAAAGCAGTTGCAACTACATTAAACAAATAAGGAGAGATTATAATGAACAACATTACTTTCAACAAATCAGACTTTATCGGACTTGCAAGTGGAGCTACTCTTCTTACTGCATTCATTTATGCACTTGCTCAAAGTCTTATTTAACACTTTGTTTCCCCCAACCCCTTTATATATAGAAAAGGCTGCTCGTCTTATAGACAAGCAGCCTTTTAGTTTGTTTCATATATAATTTGGCCTATTTTGCTTATATCATATCCACCAATTGCTTTTAATTCATTGTGAAACTCTTCAGATTGCAAAACCTCTTTTATAACCTCAATAAGTTCCTCATTTTCTTTATTCTTCAGAAGTACTAAATCATACTGTTCTTTCATTATTGGAATAAAGTCTACGTTCACAATTTGGGAAAACTTTTCTGATCCTACCCCAATATCAGCTTTTCCATTCGCGACTTGCGAGGCAACGCCAAGGTGATTCGATTCTTCCCATTCATACCCGTTAATATCTTCTTTACTTAATTTTTGAATTCGCAATTGCTCATCCACTAACACCCTAATACCAGAACCTTTTTCTCGATTTACAAATCGTATAGATGACTGAGCTAAATCAGCCCATGTTTTTATATTTTGTGGATTCCCTTTTTGCACATAAAACCCAACATTTCTTGCTAATAAATTCATCATAATATATGATTGTCCAACTAAAATACGTTTTACGTAAGGAACATTATATGTACCCGTTTCACCATCAAATAAGTGTAAACTAACGACGCTTCCTTCTCCTTGGTACATCTTCACTAAACTCGTTAAACTACCTTGATACGCTCTCAATATATTAGAATTTGGCAATCGATTTTCTATATGCTTTGCCAACATATCTAACGTTAGTTCTTGACCACTAATGATGCGTGTATTCGAACTACTAATTTCGTCCTTCTTTACAGGAGTAAATTGTACCTTCCCTGTTTTCATTTGCTTTATATATTGTTCTAAATCAGCTGCATCAATGCGCATCTGTCTACCAACTCTATAAGAAGGCAGTTCTCCTTTTTTAATTAAGTCGTATACAGTTAGTTTTGATACTTTTAATCGCTTTGCTACTTCTTCCGTTGTGTAGGAATGATGATCCATAGACGATTCCTCACTTTCTTCCTTCATTGTAACAAAGAAAAGAATATTTCTCCTAGTTTTTAAAAACAACTATATCGTTCAAATTATATTCAATTATAACTAGTTATATTTAGTTATGATTAGTTATAATTAGTTTAGTAAACGAAGGGGGATTTTTTATGAACAAATTTACATTACGATCCATTGGGGTACTTATACTTTCTTTTCTTCTTATATTCAGTGCAGCTTGTTCAAGCGAAGAAAAGTCAGCTGCTAAAGAGGGAAAATCAGTGGAGCTGACTATATCAGCGGCTGCAAGTTTACAAGATTCACTAAAAGAAATTGAAAAACAATATAAAGAGAAAGAACCAAACATTAAACTTTCTTTTAACTTCGGTGCTTCTGGTGCACTTCAACAACAAATCGAACAAGGTGCACCTGCTGATTTATTCTTCTCTGCAGCAGAAGATAAATTCCAAACTCTTGTTAAAAAAGGATTCATTAATGAAAAAGAAGGGAAAAACCTTCTTGGAAATGAACTAGTTCTAGTCGTTCCAAAAGATAGTTCTCTTACAAAATTTCAAGATTTAAAGGATGCGAAAATCAAGAAAATCGCACTTGGTACACCCGAATCTGTACCTGCAGGAAAATATGCAAAAGCTTCTCTCACACATGAAAATCTTTGGAATGACGTTCAAAATAAAATCGTATTTACAAAAGATGTTCGCCAAGTGTTAACATATGTAGAAACAGGTAATGTTGATGCTGGTATTGTATATAAAACAGACGCTCTCGTTTCAGACAAGGTGAAAATTGTAGAGGCGGTAGCGGCTAATTCTCATGAGCCAATCCACTATCCTTTAGGTGTTATAAAGGAATCTAAGCATAAGAAAGAGGCGACTTCATTCTATGAGTATTTGCAATCAAAAGATGCACAATCTATCTTTAAGAAATATGGATTTACAATCCTGCCATAATTGCTATGAGCTTTGATACAATTTTGTCACCTGTCTTTCTATCCTTGCGAGTAGCTGCATGCGCCACCATTATCGTTACGATCTTAGGAACGATTATTGGACGAGCATTAGCGCGCTCCTCGTGGCGATATAAAGTACTACTAGAAACTATTTTCTTATTACCAATGGTGCTTCCACCAACTGTTATCGGCTTTTTTCTAATTATCATTTTTGGAAATAACAGTCCCATTGGAAAGTGGATTGAATCATTATTTCAGCAGTCCATTATGTTTACATCTACTGCTGCTATCATTGCTTCTACAGTCGTTGCATTTCCGCTCATGTATCAATCAGCAAAAACAGGATTTTCCATCGCGAATGTGCAAATTGAAGATGGTGCGCGCGACCTTGGTGCGAGTGAATATCAAGTTTTTCTACACGTTACACTCCCACTTGCATTCCCCGCGCTACTTAGCGGTATGATTTTAAGCTTCGTTCGCGCACTCGGGGAATTTGGTGCTACTTTAATGTTTGCAGGAAATATACCTGGCAAAACACAAACGATTCCAACTGCAATTTATATGGCTATTGATGCAAGTAATATGCAACTCGCTTGGACTCTTGTCATCATAACAATTAGCATGTCATTACTATTTTTATTATGTATTCAAATCATTAACAAGCGAATTACCACTTCCTAAAGCAGTTTTCGACAAAAGCTGCTTTTTTTATTTCCCGAAAAATAAAATGACCTAAATAATGACTGAATTTTATTTCTTATTTAAATATACATTTTATTTGAATTCACTTTCTAAAATAGGTAATTTCCTGTTATTATATGAAAGTGTTTCAAAAAGTGAAGAAATGAAAACGCATTTATATCGTAAGTTCTTCATCCTGTTTTAGCGATCGGTAATCTTCTACTCTATTAGTGGGGCATTACCGATCGTTAGAACGATATGTAATTATATTGGTATAGAAAACCGAAGGGAGTCTTGTAATGGACATTTTATTAGCGCTTCTTCCTGCAATCGCATGGGGAAACATCTTATTAGTAAGCGTAAAAATGGGCGGTGGTGCATATAGCCAAACGGTAGGTATGACAATCGGTGCTCTATTCTTCGCAACAGTTATGTATGTATTTACTCAACCAGCTTTAACAATGACAGTCTTGATTGTTGGTTTTATTTCAGGTTTATTCTGGGCTTTAGGACAAGTAAACCAATTAAAAACAGTTGAAAAACTAGGTGTTTCAACTACTGTAACGATTTCTACTGGTATGCAACTTGTTGCAACTTCTATCTTTGGGGTTATCGCTTTCCGTGAGTGGACTACTACAACAACGATTGTTCTGGGAACGATTGCAATCCTATTAATCGTAGTTGGTGTTGTATTCACATCACTAGATGATAAAGAAAATGCACAGCCACCAGGACAATTGAAAAAGGGACTTCTTACTTTAATTGTTTCTACTTTCGGTTATCTTGTATATGTAATTATTATTCGTTGGTATAACATTGATGGTTGGTCTGCTATTTTACCACAGGCAGTTGGTATGTTCGTTGGTGCGGTTGTACTGACGTCTAAACATAAACCATTTAACAAATATGCAATGCGTAATGCTTTATCTGGTTTACTATGGGGAACAGGAAACTTATTCTTACTTCTTTCATTACCACGTGTCGGAGTAGCGACAAGCTTCCCATTATCTCAAACTGGAATCGTTATCTCAACATTCGGTGCGATTGTCTTCTTAGGTGAAAAGAAAACAAAACGTCAATTGATCTTTATTGCACTAGGTAGTGTTTTAATTATCGGCGGCGCTGTATTGCTTGGTATGACAAAAGCATAAATTCACACTATATTTACCCCCCCTGAAACGTATATGCTTCAGGGGGGTTTTTGATTACAATTATTTTCTAAATATAATTATTTACACGTTCTCGCTCTTTATGGTTTTTCTTCCATTCTAGCAAGCCATCGATACATAAAAATAGATTAATAATAGCTAATACTAACATGACGTATAAGCCCGTTGAAATATAAATCACAATGCTAACTATGTTATACAAAATCCATAAATGCCAATTTTCTAAGATTTTTCGGCTCAGCATAAATTGAGCTACTAATCCTAATACAGCGTTTAAAGCATCTAAATATGGACTTGTCGATTCTAAATAACGGACTTGATAATATCCCCAACCAATCCAAGCAACTAAAATAAAAAGTATATAAATAATCCATCCTTTCAAATCTAAGCGAACTGTCGGCTTTACCTTCTCCTCTCCACTACGCGCAATCCAGTAATACCAACCGTACACATTAAATATAAATTGGAAGGCTGCTAATACTGCCATTGCGTATAAGCCTTGTGTAGTGAAAATATACAGAAATACCGCAACTGTAATCATCCCAAATAAAAAGTTTGATACCTTTTCCCTTGCAAGTAACCAAACATTAATAATCCCCATAACCGATGCGAAAATTTCAATATAACTTGATCGGATATAGAATCCAACTAATATGCAAATAATACTAGAAATGAGTAAAAAAAGTGGACTTCTAACCATATTTATCTCTCCCCAGATATGTAATAAACTCCCTATCAACAGTATAAGAAATAACTCTTATACTTACTATAAATTTTCTCCTGTAAAACCCCCCACTCATCTATTCCACTTACGATAAGCCGTTTCTTTTTACAAAATTCTCTTAAAAATGGTATCGTTTTTTATAACATATTCTCATCAGAAAGGAATAAAGGATATGCCTAATAAACATCGAATTTTATTTATTGGTGCCGGTCGTATGGCAGAAGCTATATTTACTGGACTACTTACAACAAGTAAAGAATACATCGAAGAAATTATTGTTTCCAACCGAAGTAACATAGAAAAACTAACGCAATTACAAACTCAATATGATCTATCGATTACAACAGATTGGAAACAGCATATTAAATCTGTAGATACAATCGTTTTAGCAATGCCGCCTGTCGCACATGAACAGCTATTAGCGGATCTATCCCCTCTTCTAACTAATCAATTTGTCGTGACAGTTGCTGCCGGAATCGGACCATCTTATCTAGAAGAAAGACTTCCCCAAGGGACACCTGTTGCTTGGATTATGCCAAATACAGCTGCTGGGATTGGAAAGTCTATCTCCTTATATACGACGGGACATTCTGTAGATGAAACACATCAAGAAACGTTACAACTTCTTTTAAAAGGTATCGGTACCTCACAGTTTTGTACCGAAGAGGAAGTTCACCAACTTACCGCAGTTACTGGTAGTGCACCCGCTTTTCTCTATCACTTTGCTGAAGGTTTAATTGAAGCAACGAAAAGCTATGGGATTGATGAGGAAACAGCAAAACACCTTGTCATTCAAATGATTGCTGGCTCTGCCGCTATGCTCCAGCAAAATCAGGATCCAGCTATGCTCCGCGAACAAGTAACAACACCAGGAGGTTCAACGGCTGAAGGCTTAAAAGTTCTATATGAAAATAATTTTTCAGAAGTCATTCAACAAGCAGTTGAAGCGACCAATAAAAAAGCTAGGGGGAATTAATATGACTTTAACAAGTTTAAACGACTATACAACATTACATAACGGCGTGAAAATGCCTTGGTTCGGCTTGGGTGTTTTTAAAGTTGAAGATGGTACAGAAGTAATTGATTCTGTAAAAGCAGCTATAAAAAATGGATACCGTAGTATCGATACTGCTGCGATATATAAAAACGAAGAAGGCGTTGGACAGGCAATTCAAGAATCTGGTATTCCTCGTGAAGAGTTATTCATCACTTCAAAAGTGTGGAATAGTGATCAAGGTTACGAGTCAACACTACAAGCATTTGAAACTACATTAGAAAAATTAGGTCTAGAATATTTAGATCTATATTTAGTACATTGGCCTGTAAAAGGAAAATACACTGAATCATGGAAAGCTTTAGAGCAGCTTTATAAAGATGGTCGTGTTCGTGCTATCGGTGTGAGTAATTTCCATATTCACCATTTGCAAGACGTATTTGAAATTGCAGAAATTAAACCAATGGTTAACCAAGTGGAATACCACCCACGTTTAGCACAAGAAGAATTACATGCCTTCTGTAAAGAACATAACATCCAGCTTGAAGCTTGGTCACCATTAATGCAGGGGCAGCTACTTAATCACCCAACATTACAAGAAATCGCTACGAAATATAATAAATCGACTGCACAAGTTATTTTACGTTGGGATCTACAAAATGAAGTTGTAACAATCCCTAAGTCTATTAAAGAACACCGCATTATTGAAAATGCAAACATCTTTGACTTTGAATTAAGCTCAGATGATATGAAAGCAATTCAAGCTTTAAATGAAAATCATCGCGTTGGTCCAGATCCAGATAACTTTAACTTCTAGTAGGGAAACCACTGCCATATGCAGTGGTTTTTTCAAAAAAATAAAACTGAAAATTTAAACTATATTCCATTTGATTGACACTTCATTATCTAAGGTGTAAGATTTTGAATTATCAAAGAAACACAAAAATTAATAAAATTTATTTGTTTACTCATTGTATCAAGAGAGGTGGAGGGACTGGCCCTTTGAAACCTCGGCAGCAGGTTCATTTTGAATACTGTGCCACTTCCTGCAAGCTTTGTGCTTGAAAGATAGAATGAGGGACTTCGTTTATATACGGGTGCATAACTTGTACGTAAAAATCCCTCTTTCTCAATACGAAAAGAGGGATTTTTTGTTTTTCATTTCCCTCATCATCATCCAATCTTATTAACTATTTAGGAGGAAAATCAAATGAAAAAGAAGTTTGTACCCGGTATTGCATCAGTTGTAGGAGTAAGTATTTTATTATCTGGTTGCGGTAGTTATAAAAACGAAGCGAGCGGAGCAAATGCAAAAGATGAGGCACCTAGTAAGCAAGTTTTAAACTTATCTTCTCCTACTGAGATTCGAACAATGGATACGGCTCGTGCTACAGATACTGATTCTGGTCAAGTAATGAGAAACGTATTTGAAGGTTTATACAATCTTGGTGAAGGTAATAAACCTGTTCCTGGCGTTGCGAAATCTCATGAAGTAAGTGCTGATAAAACGAAATACACATTCCATTTACGAGATTCAAAATGGTCGAACGGCACACCTGTAACAGCGAAAGATTTTGTCTTCGCTTGGCAAAGAGCTGTCGATCCAGCAACAGCTTCTGAATATGCTTTTTTATTCCTGGATATTAAAAACGCTAAAAAAATTAATAGCAAAGAACTCCCATCCGATCAACTTGGTATAAAAGCAGTTGATGACCATACGTTTGAAGTAGAATTAGAGCGCCCTGTTCCGTATTTTATTAGCTTAACGGCGTTCCCAACATTTCTACCAATCAACGAGGAATTCTTTAAAGCACAAGGTGATAAGTACGCTTTAGAAGATAACAAAATCTTGTACAACGGAGCTTTTACACTAAGCGATTGGAAGCATGAACAAAGCTTTAAATTTAAGAAAAACCCTACCTATTGGGATAAAGATAATGTCAAACTCGAAGAAATCAATTTCAACGTTGTGAAAGAGAAATCAACAGAAGTAAATTTATTCGAATCCAAACAATTAGACCGTATAAAACTAACATCTGACTTCGTTGATAAATATAAAAAGGATGCTAACTTTAAAGAACGTCCGAACGTAGGGGTACAGTTTTTACGTATGAATCAGCAAAACAAAGTACTTCAAAACGTTTCTGCACGCCAAGCAATCGATCAAACAATTGATCGAAAATCTTTTGTAAATACGTTATTAAATGATGGCTCTACACCAACCTTTAGTCTCGTGCCGAAAAACTTTGCAAAAGGGCCTGATGGAAAAGACTTCCGTACTGCAAACGGCGATTTAACAAAAGTTGATACAACATCTGCACAAGAATTATGGAAGAAAGCAAAAAAAGAACTTGGTTCTGAAAAGATAACATTAGAATTATTAACAAGTGATGGTGACCTTGAGAAGAAAACTGGTGAGTTCCTAAAAGGACAACTAGAAAAGAATTTAGATGGCTTAACGGTAAATATAAAACCGCAACCACGTAAACAACAAGTTTCACTCTTATTAAAAGGTGACTACGAGATTGGAATTGACGGTTGGAGCCCTGACTTTGCTGATCCAATTACATTCCTTGAACTATTTACGACGAATAACCCTTACAATTTAGATCATTACTCTAATAAAGAGTTTGATGAGACAATTGAAAAAGTTAAAACTACTTTGGCTGGTGATGAAAAAGCTCGCTGGGAAGCGTTACTAGCATCAGAAAAAATCTTATTTAAGGACTCTGTTATCGCTCCTCTTTACCAAAAAGGAGAATCTTATTTAGAGCGTTCTTATGTGAAAGGCATTGTGCAAGTAGACTTTGCAGGTCAATTAAACTTCAAATGGGCAAAAATTGAAAAATAAAGTGAAACTTTAATCAGCCCTCACCAATCGGGCTTTTACGGGCAGTTGATCCCCCCTAACTTCTTTGCTTTCACTGAATTTTGAGGCGAGGATCTTACTGCCCATTAATGCGGGATAACATGCAACTTAGATCATCGTGTTCTCACCCACCCCCATTGTTTTTTTAGCAAAATATATTAAAAGCAGATTCCCTAATATGAGGAAATCTGCTTTTTCAATATATTATTCCAAGAAATTAACACTCCACTTTTTATTATTGACATATAGTTCTTTCCAGTGTTAATATTCTAAATAATCAAAGAAACAAAATATTTTATCATCAAAATGTAATGTCTACTAAGTTGAAACATATAACGATAGATTATAGTTCAACATGTATATACATATAGAATACCTGATTACCTATATACACATATTTATAATAGGTTTTCTCTCCTTCTATAGCTACACTTCAAGACATGGACATTATGACGTTACGAACAACACATTTAGGGAGGAAAGAACAATGAAGAAAAAAGTTGTACCTGTTGTTGCATCTGTTTTAGGGGCAAGTCTACTACTAACTGCTTGCGGGGGAAATAAAGATAATGCAGGCGGAGCAAAAGCGAATGATAAAGCACCTGATAAACAAGCGATTAACTTATCATTTGCTTCAGAAATTCCAACAATGGATGTTGCAAAAGCGACGGATGGGGAATCCATGAATGTAATGAGAAATGTTTTTGAAGGTTTATATGCTATAGGAGAAGATAATAAACCGATCCCTGGTGTTGCTGAATCGGTTGACATTAGTCCGGATAAAACAAAGTATACTTTCCATCTTCGTGATTCAAAATGGTCAAACGGTACTCCTGTTACAGCAAAAGATTTTATTTTCGCTTGGCAACGTGCCGTTAACCCTGAAACAGCTGCTGAATATGCATTCTTATTCTTTGATATAAAAAATGCGAAACAAATAAACCAAAAAGAAGTAGCAATCGATCAATTAGGCGTTAAAGCTCTTGACGATAAAACTTTAGAAGTACAACTGGACCGCCCTGTTCCCTACTTCTTAAGCTTAACGACATTTGCAACATTCTTACCAATCAATGAAGAGTATTTAAAATCTCAAGGCGATAAATACGGTTTAGAAACAAATCATTTAATTTACAATGGTGCTTTCACATTAGATAACTGGAAACATGAACAAAGCTTCCAATTGAAGAAGAACCCTAACTATTGGGATGCTAAAACTGTAAAACTAGAAGAAATCAACTTCAATGTCGTTAAAGATAAATCTACAGAAGTTAACTTATATGATTCAGGACAAATTGATCGTGTTGCTTTAACTGCGGAGTTTGTTGATAAGTATAAGAACGATTCCAACTTCAAGGAACGCGCTGAAGTCGGTATCCAATTCTTACGACTAAATCAGAAAAATGCAGTATTAAAAAATCAACATGCACGCCTCGCTATTAACGAAGCAATGAATAAAAAAGCGTACGTAGAAACAATTTTAAATAACGGTGCAATCCCAGCAGAAGGAATGGTTCCTGCGAAATTCGCAAAAAGTCCAGACGGTAATGACTTCCGTAAAGAGAATGGAAATCTAGTCAAAGATGATGTGAAATCTGCAAAAGAAAACTGGAAAAAAGCGAAACAAGAACTTGCTACTGACAAAGTAACAATTGAACTATTAACAAGTGATAATGCTTTAGCTAAAAAGACTGGCGAATATTTAAAAGGTGAATTAGAAAAGAATCTAGATGGATTAACAGTGACTTTAAAACCTCAACCACGTAAACAACAGTTAAAACTACTATTAAGTGGTGATTACGAAATCGGAATCGATGGCTGGGGCCCTGACTTCGCAGATCCTATTACATTCTTAGATCTATTCACAACAGATAGTGCTTATAACTTCGATAAATACTCTAACAAAGAGTACGACGAGCTTATTCGTAAAGTAAAAACTGATTTAGCTGGTGATGAAAAAGGTCGCTGGGAAGCAATGAAGCAAGCTGAAAAAATCTTATTACAAGATGGTGCTGTCGCTCCTTTATACCAACAAGGTCGCTCTTACTTACAACGCTCTTTCATTAAAGGACTTGTAACAACTGACTTCGGCGGTGAATTTAACTACAAGTGGACAGAAGTTGCAAAATAATAAACACTAGTAAAAAAGGTATCCCACGAAGGATACTTTTTTACTTTATGCTTCTTTAACTACAGAACTTCCCCTCTTTACTATCACTTTTATACCTATAGTGATTCCCGCTACCAATTGTGTAACTAGTATAATAAGTAATAATGAAATAATATTTTCCGCTAAATTAACTCCACCAAATATTATTGTGTAATAACCATTCGCTGCATATGTTGCGGGAAATAATCCCGAACGGCAAACCTGTTTTTCCAATGCAGTGATAAATACATATGTATTAATACTAAGAAGACTAAAAGGACGATTATCAACTCTCTTCATAGCTCTCTTTTTGTATTGAACCAAAACTCATCATAAATATAACCATAAATATCAAATATGTTCTCCACGTCAAAGAAGGTATATGCCCTGACCAAAGATAACTAATTAAATAGTTGATTCCCATAATACACGATGATACTACTAAACTAATACTTATCAATTTCACATATTTGAGCATATCTTTTCTCCTTACTTTTTAATTTTCTATTTCTTCAAATTGCAGATTCACCGGCTCTTCTAGGAGTGTTTCATAAAAATTTTCTGCCAAATCTGTTGAAGGAATTTTTTCATCCACTTCATCAAAACGAATACTATCTAGCCAGACACAGCCTTCTCCTGATAATAAAACACCAAATGCAATACCAAGTGCTTCTTCTTTTATATCTAGTACAACCGAGTATGATTGCCAGTTATTCGTATTTTTAATTGGACGATTTTGCATGTTATCCATAGCAATAGGCTCTGTATCTTTTCCGTCTACTCGCATCCACAATCCTGCCCAGTCTTTTACATTTTCACTCTTAATAAATGCTGTTAAACGCAACCTCTTACCTACATATTTATCCGCTCGGAACATTTGCATTAATGTTGAAAACCCTCCGTGTGTAACGTTCTCTTTTCCTTTTATATATGCAGATACTTTTCCTTGATGAACAACTTCGTAATCTAAACCCATCTCATATTCAGCAGGATGACTTCCACTTAATACCCATCCTTTCGGTATACCTTTTTCCATTGAAACGCCCTCTCTTTCTATATAAAATGACTGGAAATATTTCCGATATTTTTTTGGTGGTAATTGAAACATTCTTTTAAAAGCTCTAGTAAATGCCTCTTGTGAGGAAAAGCCATTTTGCACTGCAATATCAATGACTGCTCTTTCAGTCGATACTAAAGCCTGTGCAGCATGAGTTAATCTTCTCTTACGAACATAATCCGTTACACTCATCCCAATATAACTTTGAAAAATACGATGAAAATGGTACATCGATACTGCCCCGTGAAATGCCACTCTTTCTGTTGTAAGCTCTTCATGTAAATGATTCTCTATATATTCGATTGCTTTTTTTATCATCTCTTTATATTCTTCATGCATTTCAGTACCTCCTCACAACTTCAATTTACCATATACATACAAATCATTTTTGATTTAAATTGCGGATTAATTCTTAAAGCTATAAGAAAATAATTTATTTTCATCACATACATAATTACATGAAATTAGGAAAAACTTGTATAGAACAAATTTACATAAGGAGGAATTTATAATGAGAATTTTACTATCAATTTTATTAGCTCTTATGCTAGTACCTGCATTAACAGGATGTAAAGCTCCTGCAAAAGAAGATACAACTTCTAATAAGAAAACGACTGAAGAAGCAAAAAATGAGGCTCCTGCAGATTTAAAACTAAACTTTAATGAATTTGATTTAAAGGCAGACTATCAAGATACGAAGAAAGACTACGAAGCTGATTATAAAAATGTAGCAGCGGATAAGAAAATGGAAGCAAAAGTTGAAGACCATAAAGCAGATGTAAAATTGACAGGTGATGAAGCTATTACAAAATTAAGCCCTCTTCTACAAGAATTAAAATTCGATAAAAACACACCAGATCAAGAAGTAATCGATCAAGTAGTAAATGTATTCAAACTTGATAAAGACTATCAAAAATTCGCTTTAGAAGTTGTCTTCTCTGACGGAACGAAAAAAGAATATAAAAGAGAAATAAAATAAAGAAGTAGGCGGTTGCCTACTTCTTTATTTTTTAATTTTTACGTATCTTAGTTCTGGACTAGAACCGATAATGAATTGGACGCCAGATACTGATGATTTTTGTAAATACGAAGAGCTTGGGAAAATAATTGGGATTAATGGTGTATCATCAAACATAATATCTTCTGCTTTATGCAATAGGTCAAAGCGCTTATCTTCGTTTTGTTCAACTTCTGCTTCTTTTACTAAAGCGTCAAATTCTTTATTATGCCATTTTGCATAGTTGTTTGGACCATCACCTGCATATAAATCTAGTTTAGTAATTGGATCTAATAGAGAGCCGCCCCATCCCATATAAGCTAATTGGAAATCACTTTGCTTGTATGTGTCGATGTAACTCTTCCACTCTTTATTCTCTAATTTAATATCTACACCAAGATTTTTCTTAAACATTTCCTGCATTGCTTCTGCTACTTTTTTATGTTGTGTATCTGTAGTGAATTTTAATGTTACTTCAGGTAATGTAGACCAACCTTGCTCTTTCATGCCCTCTTCTAATAATTTTTTCGCTTCTGCTGAATCGAATTTTACGTAATCGCCTTTTTCTTTACGGAAATCACGACCACCTTGTGTTTTTGCTCCTTCTGGAACGAATGCATATGCTTCTTGTGCATTATTTTTATACAATTTTTCAACGATAAACTTACGATCAACCGCTAATGAAAATGCCTTACGTACTTTCGCATTTGTAAACGGCTCTTTTTCTACGTTAAAGGAATAAATATAAGATGAGAATCCTGCAACACGCTTATATTCTTTGTTTCCTTTTTCTTTTTCAATCATCTCTTGTGGTAAACCACTTAGTAAATCTAATTCTTTTGACTTGTACAATTGGTACGCTGTTTTAGAATCTGGAATAATACGAAACTCAATTTCTTTTAATGTTACCTTTTTATCATAGTATTCTTTATTTTTTTGTACTGTAATAGCTTGGTTATGCTTCCATTCTTTTAACGTGAATGGTCCGTTCGTAATTAACTCTTTTGGATCTGTTTTTAATTTATTATTATCATCAATTGATTTTTTAGATAATGGAATAAATAATGAACTTGCTAATTTTTGTTTAATAGAAGCAACTGGGTGCTCAAGTGTTACCTTTAATGTTTGAGGATCAACGACTTGAATACCAACTTGTCCTTCTTCACCTTTTCCAGTATTATATGCCTCTGCTCCTTTAATAAAATACATTTCTGTCGCATTCATAGAACCCGTTTTCGGATTTAATAATCGCTTCCAGGCAAACTCAAAATCATTTGCTGTAATAGGAGAACCGTCCGACCAGTTAATATCTTTCTTTAAATGAATTGTATATTCAGTTCCATCAGCGTTTACTTCTTCTTTCTCTGCTAATTCATTTTGATATTTCCCGTCACTATCTTGCGTATATAAACTTGAAAACAATTGCCCAATTACATAACCTGACGTGCTATCTGTCGCAATGGCAGAATCAAGCGTATACGGATCGCTACTAATATTCGTTACTAATCGATCGCCTTCACCCTTACCAGCACTTGCCTTTTGCGTCTCTTTCTTACCGCAAGCAACAGAAGTAATTGCTAAAACAGTCATAATGACAAACAGTAAAAACTTCTTCATCCTACATTCTCCTTTAACCTGAAATTTTTGGTGTTGATGCTAATAATGTTTTTGTATAAGAATGTTGTGGATTACGGAATACTTCGTCCGTATATCCAAATTCAACAAGTTCTCCTTTGTATAAGACAGCCACTTTTTCACATAAATAGTGAACCATCGGTAAATCATGCGCGATAAATAAATATGTATAGCCTTGTTCCTTTTGAATCTTTTGCAACAAGTGCACAATTTGGATTTGAAGTGAAACATCTAATGCTGAAATTGGTTCATCAAGGATTAAAACTTCTGGCTCACATAATAACGCTCTTGCAATAGCAATACGTTGACGTTGTCCGCCGCTAAATTCGTGTGGATAGCGATCAATATATCGTCTATCTAATCCAACACGCTCTAGTGCATCACCTGCGACTTTATCTTTCAATCCTTTATCGCCTAAACCGAATGAAATATAGCCTTCTGTTACAATATCGCGTACTTTCCAGCGCGGATTTAATGCCGCTGTGGAATCTTGAAAAATGAACTGTACTTTCTGTAAGAAATCCCGCTTATGAGCTGACTTCAGCTTGTGAACAACTTGACCGTTATAATCAATTTCACCAGACGTTGGACGCTCGATCCCAGCTATGAGCTTACCAAGTGTTGTCTTTCCAGAACCACTTTCCCCAATAATGCCAAGCGTTGTTCCTTTCGGGATAGAAAGTGATATATCTTTTAAAGCTGCGATTTTTTTATTTTTACTTCCATACGTTTTCGTTACTTGCTTTACAGTAATTAAATCTGTCGTCATGAGGCATTCACCTTCTCTTTTGATTTCGCTTTATTATGCTCCAGAATATGTTGCCAGCAATGTGAGCTATGCTCCTCAGAATATGTCGTTCTCTCTGGGAAGCGATGAATACATTCTTTTATCGCTACTGGGCAACGATTTACAAAAGGACAACCAAAGCTATTTAATGTTTCAATGGAAGGTGTCGTTCCTTCTATAGCACGTAATACTTTTTCGGAATCATCCATATTCGGAATTGCTTGTAATAAACTTTTCGTATATGGATGCTTAGGTGAACCTATTACTTCTTGTATCGTCCCTTTTTCAACGACACGTCCTCCGTACATTACCACTACTCGATCAGCTACTTCACGTACAAGTGCCAAATCATGTGTAATTAATAAAATACTCGTATTTTGTTTTTCTTTTCTTGCTTTTAACAACTCCATAATTTGCTTTTGAATCGTTACATCTAATGCTGTTGTAGGTTCATCTGCAATAACGAGCTTCGGGTGACAAGCAAATGCAATTGCTAAACAAATACGCTGCCTCATACCTCCGCTCAATTGATACGGGTATTGTTCAAAGCGTTTCTCTGCTTCATGTATCCCTAAATCATTTAGTAAGTTAATCGTAATTTCTTTCGCTTCTTTTCTCGATTTCTTTTCATGTTGCAAAATTACTTCTGCAATTTGTTTGCCTACCTTCATCGTTGGGTTTAAAGATGAAAGCGGATCTTGAAAGATAAAGGAAATATCTTTCCCGCGAATTTGATTCCATTCTGATTCTTGTAAACCAGTTAATTCCTTTGATTTGAAAGATACATTTCCATCATCAATATGAATTGATTCTTGATTTAAGCCGATAATAGATTGTGCTGTAACACTTTTCCCTGAACCACTTTCTCCGACAAGTGCAACTATTTCACCTTCGTTAATAGAAAAGGAAACATGCTTCACAATTGCTTGCTTACTATTCTCTTTTTCAACGGCCAACGTTACGTTTTCTAAAGATAAGATTTGTGCCATGTTTTTTCTCCTTTCGATTACGTTTTACGATTTTCGGATCAATTGCATCTTGCAAACCATCACCAATCGCATTAAATGCGAACATGATGAATGCAATCATGATTGCCGGGAAGAATAGTTGCCACCATTCTCCGCTTAGTAACGTCCCAAGTGCATCGTTCGTCATCGTGCCCCAGCTTGCCGCCGGTGATTGTACTCCAAGTCCGATAAAGCTTAAAAATGATTCTGAGAAAATAGCTGCTGGAATGGTAAATGATAAATTTACGATAATAATCCCTGTTAAGTTTGGAATTAAATGCCCATATATAATTTTCATATGAGGTGTACCTAATCGCTCTGCTGCAATAACAAATTCTCTTTGTTTTAAAGACAAGACTTGCGCTCTAATGAGGCGTGCCATGCCAATCCATCCCGTCAATGCAAGGGCGATAATAATTGTAAAAAGGCCTGGTTTCATAACAATTAATAGTAAAATAACAATTAACAAATATGGAATACCGTATAACACTTCAATCCCTCTTATAATCCACTCGTCAATTAACGTTCCAAGACGATTACGTCCTCTCACATATCCACTAAAGCCACCAATTAGTACACCTAGCCCAATATCAAGAGCTGCTGCTACCAATCCAACTGTTAATGAAATTTTCCCACCAGCCCAAGTACGCGCCCAAATATCTCTCCCTAAATCGTCTGTTCCGAACCAATGCTCACTACTAGGCGGTAAATTAGTTGCTTCTTTTACTTGTTCACTCGCAGTAAATGGTGTTAAACTTTCGCCAATAAGCGAGAAAACAATAATTAGTAATAACGTCACTGCCCCTAAAACTGCTATAGGGTTTGATATAAACTTGCGAAACACTTCCTTTTTCCGGCTAATCGTTTGCTGATCTTTATTTATCGTTAATTCTTTTTTCTCTTCATTCGTTAATAACTGGTCATTAATTTCATAAGCCCCCATTTAAACATCACCCTCCTTACGTAATAGAACGAATGCGCGGATCAACAATACGATGAATGATATCTGTAATAAAAATACATACAATTAATAGCGCACTATAGAAAATGGTTGTTCCCATAATCACCGGATAATCTCGGTTGAAAATACTGTCTACAAAATATTTTCCTAAACCAGGAATTGAAAAGATTTTTTCAATAACGAAAGTCCCTGTTAAAAGTCCAGCCATTAATGGGCCAACAAATGTAAGTACCGGAACAATCGCATTTCGAAGAGCATGTCTTATAATGATTTTCTTAATTGGTATACCTTTCGCTCTCGCTAGCTTAATATAATCACTCTGCAACACTTCAATCATATTAGAGCGAACAAATCTTGTAATAACTGCAATTGGTCCTAACGCTAATGCGAAGGAGGGTAATACAGTATGCTCAAATGTTCCCCAAGACGCCACTGGAAGTATTTCAAATTGTATGGCGAATACTTGTATAAATAGCGGTGCTAAAATAAAACTAGGAATAGAAATACCGAGAATCGCAAGCAAGCTCACACTATAATCAATCACTTTCCCATGATATAGCGCGGCAAATGTACCTGCGGCAATTCCGACTAACAATGAAATAACAAGTGCTTGTAAACCAATAATTGCCGATGGTCCAAAACCAGTTGTTATAATTTCCGATACACCTTGACCTGTCGATTGAACAGATTCGCCAAAATCAAAATGAACTACCCCATCCAAATAAGCAACATACTGATTCCATAACGGTTCATCAAGGTGATACTTCGCTCTCATGTTTTGTATTACTTCTTCAGGAAAGATTTTCGCATCTGATGAAAACGGATCACCTGGAATAATATGCATAATTAAAAATGTTACTGTCGTAATGACCCATAGCGTGAATACCATAACCGATAGTTTTTTAATAACATACACTTCAATAACCCCCTAAACAAATGAATTTACTTTGTTTTATTGACATATTTGTTGCCATTACTCCTTCTCTACTTCTTAAAACACAAAAAGCCTTGATCTTAAAAAATAAGATCAAGGCTTAATAAACGAAGGCCCATCACTTATCTTTCAAGACTTGCTTGCTGGAATTAGCACGGTGTTCCTGTTACAGAACCCGCTGCTGAGGTGTCATAGGGCCAGTCCCTCTACCTCTCTGGATAAGTAAATTGCTATATTATTATTTGGTTCAAATTGTATATTTTGAATTATAATTCTGAAAAAATGAAAAGTCAATCAAATTGGATATATTTAGAAAAATCAGTTTTTAATAGCGTTATTTCTTAAAATCACTACTTTAGCTTATAATAAAATTAATTACTTTAAAGGAGTTATAAAATGGATCCACTACTTCTGGCTACTATAGGATTGCCATTAACAATCGTCATACTCGTCATCATCGGCTTCTATAAACTCTTCATTAAAAAGAAAAGCATCACTTCTCTTTACACTCCATTCGATAATATTACTGGACAAACAATTTCAGAATTTCACGAAGAACAGAAGATATTAGTATCCGAGGATGAAGACGGAGATGGTAAAAAGAAAAAATAACCTTGCGCATGCGCAAGGTTATTTTTTCGCCTCTGTTTGAAAGCGTTTATAGTATGTCGATGCTGTTGCAAAATTAATTTCTATATCACGAATTAATGATGAATCTTCTTCTTTAGCTAACTTCTGTAATTTTTTCATCGCTTGTTCCGATTCATTCAAGAAACCAACATATACCTCATGTTCTTGCTCTTTCGACTTTGGAACACGAATTTCTTTACGTATATTATCAATATCTTCTAACATGCTCGTTGTTACCTTTTGCACATCTTCTTTATATGTAGCATTCGTTATTTCCTTACCGCCCTTTTCTTTTGCCACTTCAAATAACTGTAACGCCTTATTAATTTCTTTATTTATTTTCGCATCATATTTTTCATGTACTGCGCTGTATTCTTTCATTTCTTCTGTTTGCTCAGTGGATTGCTCTACCTTTTCTTTCGGTTCTTTCGGTTCTTTCGTATCTTTATTTCCATTACATCCTGCTAGAAGGATCATACTTCCCATTACAGCAATACCCAAAACCTTCTTCATCTCGAATTCTCCTTTTATCTACAGCTATTACTCATTATAGTTTCTTTTATCTCCACTTGTTATTATACCGAGAACGCCCCACTTTTTACACTTAAGACGATATCTTAATATACATACCAACATTTTTGTCACAGTATCGTCACTTTATGCAAATAACTTTTGCATCACCTTACTACATCACCTTACAAAACTGTAAGCACACATAGAGAACAAACCATGCTAGACTTACATATGCATAAAGTAAGCGTAGTTCAGTTTGTAAGGAGAATCATCAATGTACAATACAATACCCTTTATGGGCGAAGATATTCGCGTCCTTATTCGCGAAAAGTCACTTCATATTGAAAATACAGAGAGCCTTCGCCGCGTATTAAAGAAGAAGCATGCTCCATTTAAGCTGGCCCAATATTTAAAGCAACAACATATAAATCAATTTCATACTGTGCTAAATATATCCGATAAATCTTTCACAATCGAGATTATCAGTCATGTCTACATTGGAAATTTTGCAGATGTCTTAAAAGAAATTCCACGCATACCGAAGATTGCTCCTATTATCGTTGAGAGGGCATATAGAATTACAGATCATACTGATATTATTGATTGCGGGGAGAAAGAGGTCGACAGTAACCGCTGGGTATGGGATAAACTTGCTTTCTTATATGATGCGATCATGAATAATATGTATAAGTTATTTCAAAGAAATGAAAAAAGAGCTGATTCAACACATGTTTGAATCAGCTCTTTTTTATAAATTAAGCCTCTAAATTTTGTCTTTGTTGCAGTTCAAACTGCTTCTCACTTCTTCTGGCCATAAATAGATAACATAACACAGCACCAATTTCACAAAGCGCTATCACAACCCCCATCGGTAATGCGGTATTGCTTCCGCCAATACCTACTAATGGTGCAACAAGTGCTCCTGAAATGAACTGTAATAAACCTAGTAAAGCTGATGCTGTTCCTGCTGCTTGTTTTTGATTTCTCATCGCTAACGAGAAGCCGGTTGTTGATACAACCCCAACACTTGATACAACAAGAAATAGCGAGCATAAAACACCGATTAGCCCTATTCCTAATACGATTGTAAGTAGTAATGATAGACCGCCAACAGCCGCAATAATAATACCAGCAACAAATAAAGTTTTCTCATTAACTTTCCCTGCTAAACGGCCCGTAACCTGACTAGCAATAATAATACCGATACCGTTAATCGCAAAGAATAAGCTAAATTGCTGTGGTGATGCTCCGTATATGTTCTGCAACACAAACGGTGAACCAGAAATATAAGCAAACATTGCAGCTGTTACTAATCCTTGCGACAATGCATACCCCATAAATAAACGATCTTTCAGAAGCTTTCCGTATGTTGCAAGCGTTCCTGATAATCCACCTGTCTCTCTTTCTTCAGGAGGTAATGTTTCACGTAATACGAAAGTAGCTGATATTAGCATGAATACACTAATTGCTCCAAGAACGATAAAAACGCCGCGCCATGATGTGAACTGTAATAATTGCCCTCCAATAATCGGTGCCAAAATAGGCGCTGCTCCGTTTACTAACATAAGCAGTGAGAAAAACTTCGTCATTTCAGAACCTGAATACATATCACGTACCATTGCACGTGATATAACGATACCAGCAGATCCTGAAGCACCTTGTAAGAAACGTAAAAGCACTAAACTCCAAATCGATGGTGCAACAGCACAAAGTAAAGAAGAAGCAACATAAATAATAAGAGCGATAATAAGAGGTTTGCGTCTTCCGTAAATGTCACTAATTGAACCAATAAATAACTGCCCTACTGAAAGCCCAAGCAGACAAGCAGTTAATGTAAGCTGCGCGAGGGATGCACCCGTTTGTAAATCATCCGTTAACTTTGGTAAAGAAGGCAAATACATATCAATAGATAATGGCCCAATTGCCGTAAGTGTCCCTAATACAAGAATCATCCATAACCTGTTTGTCTTTACAGGTTTATATATTTCGTGATTAACTCCATTCACTTTTTCCATTCACCCTTTCATATAAACACTTAATCGTAACAATTATAGTTACAACATGAATATACGTCAAGTATACCGTATTTTCCTGTTTAATAATGTAAAAAAAGCGATAGAATCTCTATCGCTTTACTTTTTCAAATTACTATTTGTAAATTTAGATACAGATGCCATCATTTCTCCTGTGTCTAAATATGTGATTTGAATTGGATCTCCTACTTCTGTAAACATTGCATATGGGAATTTCTTCGCCGGTACCATGAATACTTTTTGCTCGTTTTCTAATAGTACGTACACAATCGTATTTTCACCTGATTTTTCTTTATACACACGTTGTACAGTACCTTCTTTTTGCGCTTCTTTCCCATTTGAAGTCGGTCTAAATGAATCACCACTTCCGCTCAGCGCATTTTTATAATTCTCAAGTGCTTCTTTTTGCGTTGAACCTGTTGCAAACACTTTTGCATTAGAAGCATATATGACAGTATGAGCACGTACTAATCCTCCGTCATCAATAACAGGTACAATCCAAGAAGGTTTACCGTACACGTTATAAATAACCGGCATCGTTCCGTGCCATTTCTCTCTCTTAAAGGAATTATCCACTACTTCTGTAGCAGCCGAACCATCCATAATTCCCTTTACTTCTTTTCCATTATAGTAATACAACTTACCTGTACGCGCATCAATAAGCGAATAGCCTAGTGCAGAATCTACTCCTTCTTTCGGAGAGGTGAAATCAGTAAAATAATATAACGTTCCATCCTTACCGAAGATTGGTGTAACTCCTTCTTTCGTTCCCCACTCAGTCGGAATCTTCATATCCGTTTGTGAGAATTTTGTATTCCAAAATCCGTGAATATATTTACCAAAATACGTATTTAATGTAGATGCAGTCTCGTGATTTAATACGCCATCAACGAATTTAGGTGCCTTTCCTTTGTCGTATCTTTTCACTTCACCTGTTTGTGCGTCTACTACTACAACACCTTCTACTTCAAATCCAGATCTTCCTGAAATAAATTCACCATACGTCATTGTATAATACGGTTTCCCTTTATCATCAACTTCAAATTTTGGTTTCCCTTTAAAAACTAAATCTGGCTCTGCTTTTCGAACGACACGTTCTAATTTATTACCGAAAAACATGCTTGGCACATATTTCATTTTATAACCAAGGTGCAGTTTCGCTTCCGCATCAGGATTCGTACCTGACATCGTTACGTACCCTGGAATTGTCTCAGCTTTACGTGCTTTAAAAAATCCTGAAACTTCAATTGGTGCTACATATAAGGCCTCGCCATTTACCATTTGTGGCGTTAATTCTCCTAGCTCAAAATAAGCTACTTTCGGAATATCCCCAAATACTTTTTTCATCTTATTCTCCGCTGTCTTTGGCGGCACTGTAAACGGCTGATCATTTTCAGTAAATGGCTCTGAAATATCTTTCTCGATCTTCACAACAGAATCATATTTTTTTTGCGTGATTACTATATCGTGCAAATAACCAAAATAGCCGTAACTTGCGAGTAAAACAAACATTAGAAGTCCCTTTAACGTACCTTCTAATTTCCCTACCTGCTCTTGTGAGAATAAAACAAGCCCAATTAAAATTGCTACTGCAACAGAATAATGAGTAAGAATAGAATCTGCTCGATCATCAATTAGCCAGAAATATTCATAGATTGCAATACCTATCCAAAATAAAACAGGAATAACTAAAATAGATGATTTCTTACCCTTTACAACTTTCTCATTTCCTCCTTTATCCACCGCGCGAATTTTATTACCGCTTCTAGTCCATGGAATCAAAAACAAAGTGAGAATAGCTAAAACTATAAATTTCATCAAAGGCAATGTCCCCTTTTCTTTTGTCTTCTCCATAAGTATAACAAATAAAGGGTAATCAGGTAAAAATGGGAATGGAAATACTTTTAATTACTTATCACCGCGGCTTAATACAAATCCACTAACTACATATAAAACTGAAGCAATGTAAAAAATAGTCCCTATCGTAAAGAAATCCACTAGGTAACCAGTTGCAATTATAGCTACTCCGCCCCCAATTGATGTCCATACATGGTATTTTCCAATTTCGTAACCAGCTTCCTTATGCGCTACCTTTCGTGCTAACGATGTCTTCTCCGTATTACGCTGTACAGCACCTAAAATACCCATTAAAATTTGGAGAATGTATACATGCCAAACTTCTGTTGCAATAGGGAAAAAAAGCATTAATATAGCCATGGACCATGCGTATATAATTAATAACTTTCTATCACCTACCCTATCAGAGATTCTTCCAACTAACGGATATACTAGAGCTGAAGTTAAGGCAAATAAGCCGTACGCCCAGCCAAATTGCGAGAAACTATTTCCTACATTTCGAAGCAATAGTATATAAAAAGGAAATACCATACTACCCGCCATCATAATAATGCTTTGTGAGGCTACAAATCTTCTATATGTCATTTGCTATACTCCTTATAAAATAAATTCACAAACCTTTCCTCTGGGTCTACTTCCTTCTTCTTCTGAAGGAATTCTTCTATGCGAGGATACGCTTTCTTTAGTTGCTCCTTTTCCGGATAAGAATAATACGGTAAATAATAACTTCCATTATGCTTTAACGTAACATCAATCATCTTTTGAATGACCACTTTTGTTTTCTTTATTTCATCTTCAGAACGCCCTTGATTAATTAGAAGCACAAGCGCAAACATATCATCTTTCGCATAAGATAGCACCGCATTCTCATTCTTTTCTACATAGCGGATTGTAATGTTAAGAAGGTTTAATTCCTCTTCATTTAAAACGCTTCGCAAATCATCTATATACGCTGCAAAACCATCTATCGGTACAAAGTACTCTTGTAAAACTTCGGTCAAGTTTGGATTATCGTATTCCATAAAAGTACTATCAGATCTCATTACGTTATTTCGCGTTTCGTACTTACCATCTGTACGTTCAAAATAACTTCTTTGTATGTCCCAAAATGCGCCCTTTCCCCAGTCACTATAACGTGATAACCCGAGCAAAAATTTCGGCGCAGCTATAATATTTTCTTCTTTTAATTTGCTGTACTCTTTCAACTTCTGTTGATCTTCTGCCAGTACATAATCTGTCACATACATCTCTTTTAAAAATGAATTTGGGGCAACAGAAATACGTGCTAAATGCATACGTATATTCTCATCCCTTCGCACTTTATTCTTAAAGTATGAAGAGTATTCTTTATAATCTAGTACTTTCGTATGCGTTTCATACAATTCATCGTTTGTTAACTGTAGCGTCACATCTAAAATCACACCAAATAATCCATATCCCCCAATTACATACGGAAACAAGTCAGCATTTTCTTCTCTATTTACATTACGCACCGTACCATCTGCCATTAACAATCTGAACGACTCTACTGTATCAATCAATGCTTCATGACGAATATCACGCCCATGTACATTTACACTTAATGAACCACCAACAGTAAAAATATTTTGAGATTGCATCACTTGAACTGCAAGACCATATGGATTGATTTTCTTTTGAATGTCATTCCATGTGACACCGCTTTGCACCCTAATCCTCTTCTTCTCCGGATCGAATTCTAATATTTCATTATATCCTTTCATATCAAGCATCGTACCGTTCGGATAATACGTCTGTCCGCCTTGGCTATGTTGCATACCTGCAATAGAAATCTTCTCTCCAGAAACATTTGCATCTTGCACTAACTGTTTTAATGAACGTTCATCCTCAGCATTTTCAACACGTTTAATTTTCGTTGGAAGCAACTTTCCTACATCGCTCATAATAGGATGTTCTAGTTGCTCTTTATATGTATTTATAGATGTCGCAAGCAACACTGTATAAGCTACAATGACCACCGCTATCTTTCTTTTTTTCAAATGACACTCTCCTCTTCCACAGTTTTCCCTCTTCATATTGTACCTATTTTCCTAAGAAGAAAGTATAAAAAAGAGAGGGCACCTTATTTTAGGTCCCCCCTGATCAAAACTGTTACTTTGCTGCCGGCAATTGTATTGGGTCAAACTTTTCGTACGACGTATATTTTGCATTCGTAATAATGTGTGCCTTATCCTTACCATTACTACTCATAATCATATCTATCTTCGCTGATTCATATTTAAAATCTTTTGTAATGATATATTCTGCATCCACTTCTTCTATCTTCGCATTTTGTGCTTGTAACATTTTCTTCTGCGTTTCATCCATGCTAGTTAACATACTTTCTGTTTCTTGCCCTTTTAATGTAAATTTCAGTTTATATTTATCTCCGCTTTTCTCCATCTTCATTTTATCTAAAACTACTGCTGGTACTTCTAAATTATCTATAATATCTTGAGTCGCTTTCATTCCACCAGCGTTTAATTGCTCCTCTGGTACGGTTATAACTTCTCCTGTATTAGGGTTTTTCACCTCACCAGCAACTTTACCATCCACAGTATACACTACAACATCTGTACCAGAAATATTCATTTCAGAACGAGAATTCTTTGTCTTTGGCTCTAATTGCATCTTAGCCTTTAATATATCCATCTCTGTTCCCTCAGCTTTTAACCCTACATCATATGTCATCGTTACATTTTCTTCATTTTTAAAAGCTTCGTTCGTTTTCTTGAAAACATCCTTCGCTTCTAATTCCTTTTCTTTTTGCATGGCTTCTTTTTTCGGTTCATCAGTCTTTGTTGTTTTCTCATTGCTACACCCTACCCCTAGACTGATTGCAAGCACTAAACTTGAAATAATAATAGTTTTTTTCATAATATCGCCCCCTTTCCCAAAATAATATCACCTCTTTTCCTACGAAATCTATATAATTTTTAATCTTTATTCGCTATATAGCGACATGTTTAATGAAGGTTTTAAATATGATGTAAATAACAACAACTCATTTCAGGAGGTCATTATGAAGGCGATCATTTGCACACAGTATGGACCACCTAACGTTCTTCAGCTTCAAAATATAGAGAAACCTACACCTAAAAAGAACGAAGTATTAATTAAAATTCACGCAACAAGTGTAACGACTGGAGATTGTAGAATACGCGGCTTTAATAGCCCCCTCTTATTTTGGATTCCTATGAGGATCATATTAGGTTTCAGAAAACCGAGAAAACCTGTACTCGGCGTAGAGTTATCCGGTGAAATCGAAGAAGTAGGAACAGATGTAACTCAATTTAAAAAAGGTGATCCAATTTTTGCATTAACAGAACTAAACCTCGGTGGTTATGCCGAGTACACATGCGTACATGAAAGTGGATTAATAACATTAAAACCTACCAATGTGACGTATGAAGAAGCGGCAGTTATTCCTTTTGGCGGAACTTCAGCATTACATTTCCTGAGAAAGGGCCGTATAAAAAAAGGGCAACAAGTGCTCATATATGGTGCCTCCGGATCAGTAGGAACAGCTGCTGTACAACTTGTTAAATATTTCGGCGCGACCGTTACGGCTGTTTGTAGTAATTCAAATTTTGAACTCGTGCAATCTTTAGGAGCTGATAAAGTAATTGATTATACGAAAGAAGATTTTACTAAGCAAGGCAAATGCTACGATATTATATTTGATGCAGTTGGGAAGTATAAAAAATCCCTTTGTACAAATACATTAACACCCAATGGAAAATATGTATCTGTTAATGGAATGATGGCCAAGGTAAGTAAAGAGGATATGATTCTATTAAAAAAACTAGTCGAAACGGAAAAACTAAAGCCCGTTATTGATAGAACTTACCGATTAGAAGAAATTGCTGAAGCTCATATGTATGTGGAAAAGGGACATAAAAAAGGGAACGTTTCGATTACCTTAAAATAAAATATATTCAGAAAATAATATTGACAATTCTTTTTGTAAGATTTACTATTAGTACCATATTAAAAAACTACATACACATACTCTTATCAAGAGTGGCGGAGGGACTGGCCCGATGATGCCCGGCAACCGAGCTTATAACGTATAAGCTAAGGTGCTAATTCCTGCAGAACGATTTTCGTTTTGGAAGATAAGAGAGGAACCTATTTCGTCTATTCGGCACCTCTCTTATTTTTGAGAGGTGCTTTTTATTTTGGAACGTATATTAAGGGGGAATTATAGATGAAAAAGGTGTTATTAAGTATTGTAAGTGGAGCGGTATTATTGTTAGGTGCATGTGGTGCTAATTCTGATAAAGAGGTAAAAGCATTAGATGAGAAAAAGATTACTGTCGGCGTAACGGGTGGACCGCATGAACAAATTTTTGAAAAGGTAAAAGAAGTGGCAGCAAAAGATGGCCTCCAAATTGATGTAAAGGTATTTAATGATTATGTAGCGCCAAACGTATCTTTAGATGAAAAAAGTCTCGATGTAAACAGCTATCAAACTAAATCTTATTTAGACGTATTTAAAGCTGAACGTAATATGAAATTAACTGAAGTATTTTCCACAGTAACATTCCCTATGGGCATATACTCTAAAAACTTAAAAGATGTAAAAGAATTAAAAGAGGGCGACGCAATTGCTGTCCCAAACGATCCAACAAATGAGCTTCGTGCTTTAAAGCTATTTGAAAAAGCAGGGGTTTTAAAAGTGGATCCAAAAGCTACAGAAAAAGCGACTGCAAAAGATGTAATTGAAAATCCGAAAAATTTAAAGATTGTTGAATTAGAGGCATCTCAATTACCAACGCAGCTAGGTGAAGTGAAGGCAGCTGCAATTAATACAAACTTTGCATTAGGTGCAAAATTAAGTCCAGCAAAAGACTCCATTTTCCGCGAAGGAAAAGATTCACCATATGTGAATTGGGTCGTTGTTCGTACTGAAAATAAAGATGATGCTGTTGTTAATAAATTAAAAAAAGCTTATCAATCTAAAGAAGTAAAAGATTTCATTGAGAAAAAATTCGATGGTTCTGTTTTACCGTCTTGGTAGGAGCTGACTATAATGATTGAATTAAAAAACGTCTCCAAAGTATTTACAACAAAAAAAGGGAATGTTGAGGCTCTTAAATCAACTTCCCTTAAAGTAAAAAAGGGCGAAGTATTTGGAATCATCGGATATAGTGGCGCTGGTAAAAGTACATTAATCCGTTGTGTAAATTTATTAGAAAAACCAACGACAGGAGATATCATTGTAAATGAACAAGAGTTAACAACCTTATCGACAAAAGAACTCGCAAAGGCGAGAAAAAAGATCGGCATGATTTTTCAAGGATTCAATTTACTTAAAACCGTTACCGTTTATGAAAATATCGCACTACCCTTACGTCTATCTGGTCTTCCCAAAAATGAAATTGAAAAAAGGGTAGAAAAGTATTTACGCATTGTTGATCTCTTTAATAAAAAAGATGCCTATCCAAGTGAATTATCTGGTGGTCAAAAACAACGTGTAGCGATCGCTCGCGCACTATCTCATGAGCCTGAAGTTTTATTAAGTGATGAAGCAACGAGCGCATTAGATCCGGAAACGACTGATTCTATTCTTGATTTATTATTAAAGATCAACGAAGAAATCGGAATTACGATTTTGCTAATTACACACGAAATGAATGTCATCCAGCGTATTTGTGACCAAGTTGCTGTAATGGAACATGGATCTGTCGTTGAAAGTGGAACAGTGAAGGACATTTTTACAAATCCACAACATGTAACAACGAAGAAATTTGTAAATAGCGCGTTTGCAGCTAAAATTCCAGAAGAGGTACAGAAAGAACTACAAAGCACCGGGGTAATCGTAACACTTTCATTTATAGGAACCGCTTCAGGAGAACCAGCGTTAGCTGTCGCTACAAAACGTTTCCACGTATATCCTAATATTTTATCAGGCAATATTACACAGTTAAAACATGAGGCATATGGAAAACTGATCGTTCATATGCAAGGTGAAAAAAGTGAAGTACACCGTGCCTTATCATTTTTACAAGAACAAGGGATCATCGTAGAAGGAGGTAGAACAGATTATGGGAAACAAGTCCTTTTTGGATGAGTGGGGTAACGTAATATGGGAAGCAACAATTCAAACATTTCAAATGACATCTATTTCACTACTTATCTCTATTCTTATTGCATTACCACTCGGTGTCACACTTGTTTTAACGAGACCTGGTGGACAGCGAGAAAATAAAATTATCTATCCTATTCTTAATACAGTTATTAATATCATTCGTTCTCTTCCGTTTATCATTCTATTATTCTTCATTTTACCTTTTACAAAGTTTCTAATGGGAACGTCCATTGGCGTGCAAGGTGTTATCGTACCACTTGTTGTCTTCACAGCCCCTTACATTGCCCGTTTAATGGAAACTGCTTTATTAGAAGTGGATCGCGGTGTCATTGAAGCATATCAAGCAATGGGAGTCTCTACTTTAAAAATCATTTGGCACGTTATGGTTAAAGAAGCTCGCCCGTCTCTCGTACTTGGATTAACAATCGCAACGATCGGCTTAATCGGTGCAACAGCAATGGCTGGACTTGTCGGTGCTGGTGGCCTTGGTGATTTAGCATATCGATTCGGACATTTACGCTACGAACCTGAAGTAATGTATGCAACCGTCTTTATTTTGATTATCCTCGTTCAAGGATTACAGTCTTTAGGGAATGGTGTTGCACGAAGATTGAAGAAAGATTAAAAAGAAGGTATCTCATTGAAATGAGATACCTTCTTTTTAATTATAAAATTATCTCTTAAATCCACCTTCTGAATGAATAACTTGCCCTGTAATCCATTCGGCTTCTTCGCTCACTAAAAACTTAATAAGCCTTGCTGCATCCTTTGGCTCACCAATTCTGCCGAAAGGAAACATCGGTCTTAATCCTTGCTTTATCTCCTCAGTCATCCATCCTGTACTAGTTGGACCTGGATTAATTGCATTCACTGTTATCCCTAAATGGGCCACTTCCGCTGACAACGTACTAGTAAGAGCGTCAATTGCTCCCTTCGTTGTTGCATACGCTAATTCTCCTGCCATAGGTCCTTTAAATTGTCCCGACGTCATATTCACAATTCTACCACCAGATTTCTTATCAAAACCTTGGGCAAATTGACTACTTAACAATGTAGTCGCACGAACATTTACCATGTAGTGCTTATCTAGTTCTTCAGCAGTCAAATTAGAGAAATCATTATTTGTAGAATATGCTGCATTATTAATTAATATATGAGGGTACCCTAATTGTTCAGTAACTTTATTTATAAGCTGATTTGATGCATCATTCTGAGTTAGATCTAACTCCATGCTCGATACTTTGACACCGTTTTGTATCAACTTTTCTTTTAATTGTATTTGTTCATTTTTATCAACGCCCCAAGGCATCTCTTTATCGTATTCTGTCCAATACGTAAAAAATATATCGTATCCAGCCTCTGCTAACTCCGTGCAAATAGCTGCTCCTATACCGTCTAGACGACTTACACCTGTAACAACTGCTACTTTATTTTTTAATTGATTCATCATATACTCCTCCAAAGTTAAAGGACGCATATTTTATATAAGAGATATAAATTTCCCCACATAGGCATCTATCCTTACAAAAGGGATGTACAAAACAAATATGCATTCCTTGAATGATTTATAGGTAGCTAAATAAACCCTCACTTACGAGAGAAAAATTCATCTATCTAATTTCTAATCATTACAAGTTCATCCACATATCTATTCTTTGCCTCCTTTTGATATATCTCCATTATTAGTCTACCAAAATAAATGAAATGTTACAAAAAATAAAACAATTACTCCTAACCTATTTTTGTTCACATTTCCTCCATTGTGAATTTATTCACAATGGATATATAATAAACATGTAAATACAATACATTGGAGGGATTTCAATGGTTATCAATTTTTTAAGAACTGATAAACGCGCTACTTTCATATTATTATTTTTACGACTTTACATAGGATATGCATGGCTTGCTGCTGGAATAGGAAAAGTTTTTGGACAATCTTTTGACGCAAGTGGTTTTCTAAAAGGAGCTATTGCTCAAGCATCAGGTGACCACCCTGCAGTACAAGGTTGGTGGGCAGATTTTCTTCAACATTTTGTTCTTCCAAACGCAGACCTATTTAGCTTTTTAGTTCAATGGGGAGAAATTTTAGTAGGGCTAGGTTTGATTTTAGGTGGATTAACAAAAACAGCTGCATTTTTCGGCATCATAATGAACCTTTCATTTTTATTAAGCGGCACTGTTAGTGTAAACCCAAACCTGCTTATTTTAACTATGTTCATTTTAGTTGCAGGACAGAATGCTGGACGTATTGGATTAGATGGTTATGTTTTCCCAAAACTTTTCAAAAAAAATAACCGTGAAGCATATAAATTAAGTAAAACTGCATAAGAATAGTTCATCTTTTAAATATAAATAAGGAAAGAGCCTACATTCAGGCTCTTTTTTCATTTACACCAAAACATTTCACAGTTTGCCTTATCCGCAATGTTAAACTCAATCATATATAACCGAATAAATGTGTACGACTTTATTTCAAGCACCTAAAAAGCTTAAAGACTAAAACAAGCCATTATAAAACCCTAAATTCTTTCATACTTTCTCCAAGAATATAGTGTGAAAACCACATCAAATTCTGCTTCATAATAGCCACATTAATTCCTGGCTGGTCAGAACTATATGCCATTCCTTTAAAAATAATTAATTCTGTATTAACTTCCATATCCCTTAACCCTTGATATAGCTCATATGCATTGGAAGTTGGAATCCTTGCATCCTTTTCGCCATGTTGGATTAAGGTAGGCGTACAGGCTGATTTAATATATGTCATTGGCGATGTTTTTGTATATATATCTGGATCATTCCATGGAGTATTTCCTAAATGCATTTTAATAAAGTAAGGGATATCTGTATTTACATAATGGGTACTCCAGTTAGTAATTCCGCCCCCAACTGAAATAGCTTTAAATTTATTACTAAACGTAGAACAGAAGGCTGATATATATCCTCCGTTACTCCATCCCATAACTCCTACTCTATCTTTATCTACAATCCCTTGCTCAACTAGTTCATCCACTCCAGATATAACATCCTCGTAGTCAGCAATTCCCTGTTTTCTATAGTGGGCTTTTAAGAACTCATTACCATAGCCAGAACTTCCTCTATAGTTTGGCTCTAAAACTATAAAGCCTTTTTCGATAAACTGCTCAATCGGATATTTCTCATTAAAACAGTCTGAGAATATCGGAAAAGATGCCCAAGCTGGTCCACCATGGATTACTACTAATAAAGGATATTTTTTGTTGGCATCAAAATCTACTGGGGTTGATAAAACACCCTCTATTTCAAGACCATCACTACTTTGCCATGAGATTATTTCCCTGTTACTTTTCAGCTTCCCTTTAAAAAAGCTATTTTCATCCGTTATTTTTTTATCGTCTAAATAGATTTCAAAGGTTTCATTTGTTATAGCCTTACTATAGGATATATGATCTCCATCCCTTGTTATAGAAGCATCCATTATAAAGCCATCTACTTTGTCACTTAACATTTCCACAGTGCCATCCTCACATAGCAATCCAATACGATAGTTAGTTTTATCCTGCCATCTAATTAAAATCCCCTTATCTGTCCACTGTAATGGCATAACCGTACTATCAAAGTTTGTTAGAGGCTGAATTACCTCTCCAGTATTCATATCATATATCTCTAATGTACTTTCTTGTATATGGTTTCTATAGTAATCCTTCTCTCTTATGCTTGCTGAGTAACATATTTTGCTGCCCTCAGGAGAAAAGCAAACGCTCCCGCCCAACAACTTATCTACATTCATCTTTTGTAGTTCCTCAGCTTCAACATCTAATATGTATAGATCACCATTCATATGATCGTTTAGGCTTGGTGTAGCCATAAATACAATCTTTGTCCCATCATTTGAAATATCAAAGTTATGTATATAAAAATCCTTACCATCCGTTAGTTGATAAACACCGCTAATCTCACGTTCCTCTTTATCATTTTGTATCCCTTTTTCTATTTCAATGTAATATAAACAATTATTCCGATGTTCCTTACCTGCATGTTGGAAGTCCCCATATAGCTCTTTACGTTTCTTTATTTCCTCACATTCTTTTGACTGTGCAACATAATAAAAACCTTTACCAGTAGGCTCCCATTTGAATGTACTGACCCCTTCTTTCTCATCAGTAATTTGTAACTCACTATAACCATCTATTGACTTAACAAAGATTTGATTTTTCTTATTATCTCCGTCACCAACTGGGCTAAGGTATGCGATATCCCTAGAATCTGGGGACCATAATGGGTGTATACTATCTATATCCCCAGTTGTTAATAGGTAACTCTGCTCCTTATCTTTTTCATATATACATATATGATTCCTATATGTATTGTCTTTCCAGTTAGCTGTCTTCTTAACAAATGCTACGCCTTTGCCGTCATCACTTATATTTGCACCTGATAAGGTTGGTAATGAAATAATCTCTTCTATACTTAAATATGTTTTTTCTTTCACCTTCACTAATAACCCCCCTTGTAATGTCTAGTAATCTAATTTGTTCAATAAAGTGAAACTTTAATCAGTGTTTTTTTCCATCAACGAATATCTGAAATAACAACAGAAAATTCAGTTAAATAAAAGTAGTTCCGTCCCAAATCCGATAAAACCTCATGCTATCTGCCGGTTTTTATACTTTTTAAATCCCACTGACCGATCTAATGAGGGATCATCTTGATTTTCAAGACAAGGCTGATAATCTCTCCCACTGCCAGTTCCTTGCCCCTCTTTAATCCACTTATCGATTTTAGATATTCTTTTTTTCGACACAAAAATGCCCCTTTAGATAATCATATCCAAAGGGGCAAAGCTTCACAACTTTTTTATAAACGTCGTGACTTTATTTTAAATTTACAATAATCTAGTTACTCTACCAATCTCCTACTCAACAGTAACAGACTTAGCTAAGTTACGTGGCTTATCAACGTCACATTCGCGGTGAAGCGCTGCGTAGTATGAGATAAGTTGGAATGGAATAACTGCTACTAGCGGTGCTAGTGCTTCGTGTACAGCTGGTAATACGAAGCTGTCACCTTCCATTTCTAAGCCTTTCATTGAGATGATACATGGGTTAGCTCCGCGTGCTACTACTTCTTTCACGTTACCACGAATTCCAAGGTTTACGTGCTCTTGTGTAGCAAGTGCGATAACTGGTGTACCGTTTTCGATTAAGGCAATTGTACCGTGTTTTAATTCTCCTCCAGCAAATCCTTCTGCTTGGATGTAAGAGATTTCTTTTAGTTTTAACGCACCTTCTAAACCTACGAAGAAGTCTACGCTACGTCCGATGAAGAAGCAGTTACGCGTTGTTGCTAAAAATTGTTTTGCTAATGCGTCCATTTCTTCTTTTTGATCACAAAGTACTACCATTGCATTTGCTACAAGTCCTAATTCATGTGTTAAATCGAAATCAAGAACCTCACCTTTTGCTTTTGCAATGTCAGCCGCTAAGATTGAAAGTACTGCAAGCTGTGCTGTGTATGCTTTCGTCGATGCAACTGCGATTTCTGGTCCTGCATATAAAGGAAGTGTATAATCAGCTTCACGAGAAAGCGTAGAACCAGGTACGTTTGTAATTGTTAATGCTTTATGACCCATTTCATTTGTTTGCACAAGTACTGCACGGCTATCAGCTGTTTCACCACTTTGTGAAATATAAATGAAGAATGGTCTTTCTGTTAATAATGGCATGTTGTAAGAGAATTCACTTGCTACATGTACTTCAACTGGTACTTTCGCAAATTTCTCAATGAATTGCTTTCCAACAAGACCTGCATGATAACTTGTTCCACATGCAATGATGTAAATGCGATCGCTATCTAAAATTGCGTTACGGATATCTTGATCTAATTCAATTTCGCCATTTTCATCTTGGTACTTTTGAATAATATTACGGATTACAAGTGGTTGCTCGTCGATTTCTTTTAGCATGAAATGAGGATACGTTCCTTTTTCAATATCACTTGCGTCTAATTCCGCTGTAAACGGTGCACGTTCAATCGTTTCACCTTGTAAGTTTTTAATTGTAATGCTTTCTTTTGTTACGATTACCATTTCTTTATCCATTAACTCGATAAATTGATCTGTAACTTGCAACATCGCCATAGCGTCGCTTGCAATAACATTAAAGTTATCACCAGCACCTACTAATAGCGGGCTTTTGTTTTTAGCAACATAAATCATGTTTGGATTTTCAGCATCAAGTAGTCCGATTGCGTAAGAACCATGTAAAAGAGATAACGTTTGACGGAACGCGTCTTCTACACTTAGTCCTGTACTTACTTGTTGTTCCATAAGTTGCACGATAATTTCTGTATCTGTTTCACTTACGAACGTTACATCTTGTAAATATTCCTTTTTCACTAACTCATAGTTTTCAATTACACCGTTATGAACTAGTGTAAAGCGTTTTGATGTACTTTGATGCGGATGCGCGTTTAGTTTGCTTGGAACACCGTGTGTAGCCCAGCGTGTGTGACCGATTCCCACGCTTGCTGCTACGTTCTCTTCTACGACTTCGCGAAGTTTTGCAATACGGCCTTTTTCTTTGTATACAACAACACCGTTCTCTGCTTGTACTGCAATACCTGCTGAATCATATCCGCGATATTCTAGCTTTTCTAAACCTTTTAATAAAATTTCCTTTGCATCTTGCTCTCCAATAAATCCTACGATTCCACACATGTTTAGTCGCCGTTACAAATGCTTACACTGCTCTGCGAACATGTAACGACATAGTCCGATACCATTTTTATTTATACTAAAAAACGGATTACATATTGCTAGCCCTGTAAGCTTGTAACGGCTTTCACCTTCCTCTCGATTGGGTTAAAGTCCGTATATACTTATACAGCTAGTATTCATCCGTTCCTCTTCTCTCATCACACTTTCACCTTTGTCCACTAAGTCACCTTAATGTTTTAAGTAAAAGATTGCGGTTGTGATGAACAACCGGGAGTCATCCGCCGAAATCTCGATAAACTCCACCTCGTCAACTACACTACTTGTAGTTCTGGCGCTTTTATAATTTACAATATTTCCTTTGAGAAAAAGAACAAGACCATCGTATAACAAACAATATAAATCGTCAATGAAATTTTTTTCATTATCTATAAAACATATGAAAAAGGAGCACTTCTTGTGCTCCTTTTAAAACAAATTTGGTAAATTATTCAGCTCCAACTTCCGCTTTCACAACTTCTACAATACGATGTACATACCCATCACAAATTTCTTGTGTCGGTGCTTCTGCCATTACACGAATAAGTGGTTCTGTTCCAGATGGACGAACAAGAATACGACCGTCTCCGTTCATTTCTTCCTCTACAACACGAATAATTTCTTTAATTTTCTCGTTTTCTAATGCTAGTTTTTTATCTGTTACACGAACGTTTACTAGTAATTGTGGGAATTTTGTCATCTCGCCTGCAAGCTCAGATAATGGCTTTTTCGTCATTTTCATGATGTTTACAAGTTGAAGTGCACTTAACATTCCATCACCAGTTGTAATGTAATCAAGTAAGATAATATGACCTGATTGTTCTCCGCCCAGGTTATATCCACCACGTTTCATCTCTTCCATTACGTAGCGATCACCAACTGCTGTTTTATCACTTGTAATATTGTTTGCTTCAAGCGCTTTGTAGAAACCTAAGTTACTCATAACTGTTGAAACAACTGTATTATGTTTCAATTGACCAGTTTCTTTCATATACTTCGCGCAAATAAACATAATTTGATCGCCATCAACGATGTTTCCTTTTTCGTCTACTGCGATTAAACGGTCTCCGTCACCATCAAAAGCAAGACCAATGTCAGCACCTTTTTCTTTTACTAATTCAGCTAACACTTCTGGATGCGTAGAACCTACTCCAGCGTTAATATTCATACCGTTCGGTGAAGTTCCCATTGTTGAAATATCAGCTTCTAAATCTGCAAATAAATATGGAGCTAAAGAAGATGTAGCACCATGTGCACAATCTAAAGCAATATGTAAACCAGAGAAATCTTCCTCTACAGTTTGTTTAATGTATTGTAAATATTTTTGTCCACCTTCAAAGTAATCACTCACTTGTCCAAGGTTAGTACCTGTTGGACGTGGTAGCTCATCAACTTCTTTGTCTAATAACGCTTCAATTTCTGCTTCTTGCTCATCTGTTAATTTAAATCCATCTGAACCGAAGAACTTAATTCCATTATCTTGTACTGGGTTATGAGATGCAGAGATCATAACACCTGCTTGCGCCCCTAAAGCTTTTGTTAAATAAGCCACACCTGGTGTAGAAATAACACCAAGGCGCATTACTTCCGCTCCAGTTGATAATAGGCCTGCTACTAAAGCTCCTTCTAGCATATGTCCAGATACACGTGTATCACGGCCAATAATTACTTTTGGACGATCTGTATCTTTTGTTAATACATAGCCGCCAAAACGTCCTATTTTAAAAGCTAATTCAGGTGTTAATTCCTTATTTGCAACCCCGCGTACTCCGTCTGTACCAAAATATTTACCCATTATTATTCGCTCCTTTTTCGTGCTCTTTTTGATTATCTACTGTTGGTTCTTGGCTCGTTTCTTGGCCATTTTCTTTGTCTTTTTCTTTTTCTTTGTCTTTTTCTTTTTCCTGATCCTTTTCTGGATTAGGTTCAGGATTTTTTGGTTTTTCAGTTTGATTTTCTTGATTGTTTTTTGAATCTGGTTGTTCAATATTACCCTGTACTTCTTTATCCGGCTTTTCTTTCTTCACAATTGTGACTTTAGCACTTTTTTGTTTTGCTTCTATCGAAATATTACCAGGACCACTCACTTGAATAGAAACATCTGTCGTCCCCGGAGATACATTTTGCAGATTAATCGCCGCTGTTATTTGAGCAGCTGTTATTTTATCTACTATACTTGCTTCTCCTGAAATATCAACGCTTATCTTTCCATCTTGTGGCGAAAGTAGCTGCGCAGTAACATCATTCGGAATTCCACTTTTTTGAATCGGGATACCATCAATAGTTTTACTTTTCGTTTGTTTTACCTTTTGTACCCCTACGGAAACCTTCACTTGATTTGGTTTTGCACTTGTTACACCTTTTGGCAATAAAACAGAGGCATCGAATGTTGTAGAATCCGTCAATTGACTAAAATCTACCTCGACCCCCTCTATAGATTGTATATTATCCAAAATGTCTTTTGGACCTGCTATCGTTACTTCTCTCGGCTCAACGCTAATATTTGTAACAGTCAATCCTTCTGGCAAACTCCCCTTTTTCGTATACGTCACAGGAACAGTTTTTTCAGTATTATTGGCCGTAGCTTGCGTCGCCACATTCAATGTTACACTAATTTTAGATGGACTCGTTCTTACATTTAAACGTTTTCCTTCTTTATTGTATAATGTAACTTCGGCTGTTTTTGTAACAGTTTTATTAACACCTTTTAAATCAATATACGCCTTAGCAGATGAAATACTTTCGATTTCTTCTTTCGTCCCAACTACCTCAACAGTATCAGGTTTAATGTTTGATTTTTCGAGAGTAGCACCCGCTGGCATCTGATCCTCATTTGATAATTTTAAGTCTACATGAACATATTTTCTCGCTTTTTCATGAAGAGTAACTTTGATTGTTGCTGGTTGGACTGTTCCTTTCACATCATCTGGAAGCCCATTCGCTTTTAAAGAAACTTCATAAGTTCCTTTTTGACTATCTCGCAAATCAACTGATATATCAAATTGTTTTTTTGCTTTTGCTGTAGCAACTGCTGATTTTGGACCTTCCAACTTCACCTTAACTCCACCTGATGGAATACCACTTACAATATATTTCTCTTCATCATACTTCAGGGTAATAGGATAATCAGTTAATGTTTCTTTCGTTTCATTTACGAAAGGTAATATACTCGATGTCGTATTTTTTTCAGTTAAAGTTGCTGACATGAAAAGCATACACGCCAATAGTAATGAGATTCCTTTTAAAAACCAATGATTCTCCATTAACTTATCCATGACGCTTTCTCCTCCAATTCCATAAAGACGAAGAAGTCGTTTTTTCGTTCCCACTAAATTCTGCTAACAACATGTCCTTCAGCTGTTCTGTCTTCAAATCACGATGTAACTTACCGTTTTTCGTTAAAGAAATTTGGCCTGTTTCTTCCGACACAACTACTGTAATACTATCAGTGACTTCACTAACTCCCATTGCAGCGCGATGCCTAGTTCCTAACTCCTTAGAAATAAATGGGCTTTCTGATAACGGAAGGTAACATGCTGCTGCTTTAATTGTACTTCCCTGCATAATTACTGCTCCATCATGAAGAGGGGTATTAGGGATAAAAATATTAATGAGTAATTCCGATGATACATTTGCATTTAGCGGAATACCCGTTTCTACATAATCATCCATCCCAGTCTCTTTTGACAAAGTAATTAGTGCACCAATTCTACGTTTTCCCATATATTCCGTTGCTTTAGCTATCGCTGTTGCAACAATTTCAGGTTCATCTTCCCCCTGATTTCCCACACGCGAAAATAAGCTACCCCGTCCTAGCTGCTCAAGTGCTCTTCTCAATTCTGGCTGGAAGATAATAATAACGGCTAAAAATCCCCACGTTAATACTTGTTCCGTTAGCCAATATAGCGTATGCAATTCAAGTAAAATACTAATCATCCGGACGACAATAATAACTGTAATACCTTTTAAAAGTTGCACAGCCTTCGTGCCCCGAATTATAAGAATTAGCTTATATATAATAAACCATACAACAGCAATATCTAATGCCGTACTAAGATATTTCAAAATGGTCGTATCTTCAAAAGGCATGCTAACCCTTCCTCCTACTTACGAGCAATTCTATCCATATATTGAAATATTATTTTATGCTCTATCTGTATGTATTTCCAACAACTAGTTAATTATACCATACATGAACCAAACGACAATTACAAACGCCCCCCTTTAGCTTAAATTGGTAAGATGTCAAACTTTCTTATCCTACAGTATAATATAAGTCATTATTATACGCCTATTTTCAAATAAAAAAAGCAACTTCTCAGTTGCTTTTCTTACATTTATTTTAGTTTTTCACCGAACAAAGAACCCATTAAAGCAACCGCTGTTGTTGCTGTTCTGTTTCTCTCATCTAAAATCGTATTTACTTCAACAAATTCAGCAGATGTAACAATATCAGCTTCTGCTAACATCTCCATCGCTAAGTGGCTTTCACGATAAGATAGACCACCAATTACAGGTGTTCCAACTCCTGGTGCGTCATGAGGATCAAGCCCATCTAAATCTAATGATAAATGAACACCGTCAGTATGAGATAAATACGCAATTGTTTCTTCCATAACAGCCGTCATACCCATACGATCAATTTCATGCATTGAGAATACTTTAATGCCTTCTTCACGAATAAAGTCCTTTTCTCCTTCATCTAATGCACGTGCACCTATAATTACAACGTTCTCTTTTTTTACTTTCGGGTATGCCCCGTATAAATCTACAAGTGAAGAATGTCCATAACCTAAACTTGCAGCAAGTGACATACCGTGAATATTTCCAGATGGTGATGTTTCTTCTGTATTTAAATCACCGTGTGCATCATACCAAATAACACCTAAATTTTTATAATGTTTCGCCACACCAGCTAGCGTACCGATAGCAATACTATGATCACCGCCTAATACAAGTGGAAAACGACCTTCTTCTATAATATGATCAACCTTAGTCGCTAGTTCATTACATACAGTTGCAACTTGAGTAAGGTTTCGTAACTTTGTATTTTCATCTACTTCTTTTTCTCTCTCTATACATATATCTCCCATATCTTTTACGTCATATCCAATTTGTTCAATTCTTTCAACTACCCCTGCATAACGGATCGCGCTTGGTCCCATATCAACCCCGCGACGCATCTGTCCTAAATCCATTGGAACTCCAATAACTGAGATTTCTTTTTTCATAGATAGTATCCCCCTTTTATGCCTTCACTAAATATTTTAAATCTTTTATATAGTCTGACTCAACTCGACATTTTTCTGCATGGATATACATTTTATTCACTTATATTTACGTTGGACTCCCGATTTTTAAACTATTCTATGTATAAAGTTAACTTAATGAACCAACTAACTTTTCTATCAGCTAATATTTTTATCCGTGCCTTTCTCCATCAATACCTAGAATTACACAAAACATCCTCAAATAACTGAATTAAAAAAACACTTCTACACTTAGAAGCGTTTTTCTGATGCTATTTTCCACACTGCTGCAATATTTCTCGCTGTCATTTCTATATTCTCTTCTGCCCTTTTATATGCCTCTTCTAATGTCATTGGACTTGCTGTAATACTAAATACTGCATCAATTCCCTTTTCATAAACAATTGTATAGTTCGGAGATACAGATCCACCAATAGCAATTACAGGAATATGACGGCATTTCGCCCGCTTCGCGACACCAACAGGAGCTTTTCCATAAGCTGTTTGTTCATCTATCCTTCCCTCACCAGTTACAATAAGATCGGCACCCTCTATAGACTTATCAAAATTTGTATAATCTAATACAATTTCAATCCCTTTTCTTAGCTGTCCCTTTAGTACTGCAACGACAGCGGCTCCCATTCCTCCAGCTGCCCCTGCACCAGGTATTAGGGACACATCAAAAGATACGTACTGTTTAAGTATATTAGCATAATGTTTTAAATTCCCGTCTAGCTCTTTCATCATCTCTACATTCGCACCCTTTTGTCTCCCAAATACAAAAGACGCTCCCTTTGGTCCAACTAATGGATTGTCGACATCACATGCTGCCTCTAGCTTTATATCCTTCAAACGTGTATCCATACGAGAAAGGTTAAGAGCAGTAATCAAATGTAATGTTCCTCCAGAGGGCTCAATTACTTCACCTTTCCTATTAATAAACTCTACGCCTAAAGCAGACAACATACCTGCCCCACCATCATTTGTAGCACTTCCTCCAAGCCCTAAAATAATTTGTTTAGCTCCTTGATCTAATGCATGTAATATCAGTTCACCTGTCCCTTTTGTCGTTGTAATAAGTGGGTTTCTCTTTTCAATTGGAACGTGTTGTAATCCTGATGCTGCCGCCATTTCAATAAATGCTGTCTCCTTATCCTTAGACATACCATAATAGGCTTGCACACTCTCCCCAAGCGGCCCTGTCACATTAAGTGATATAATTCCCCCCATTGTAGCACCAACAAGAGATTCGACCGTTCCTTCACCTCCATCTCCAATTGGTACTTTAACGTACTCTGCTTTAGGAAAAACTGCTGCAAAACCCCTTTCAATAGCTTCACATACCTCTATAGCTTTCAGGCTTTCTTTATATGAATCCGATGCAATGACAACTTTCATAATTATCCCCCCTTATTCAATCCCTTTTTTTCATTTTAAACGATATACGGAAAAGTTTCCTTTTTGAGTGGAATTTAAACACAAAAAAAGCTTACATCATTTGATGTAAGCTTTTCCTATTTATATGGAGCCTAGCGGGATCGAACCGCTGACCTCCTGCGTGCAAGGCAGGCGCTCTCCCAGCTGAGCTAAGGCCCCTTAGTAATTAAGCGGAAGACGGGATTCGAACCCGCGACCCCAACCTTGGCAAGGTTGTATTCTACCACTGAACTACTTCCGCGAAAATGGTGAGCCATGAAGGATTCGAACCTTCGACCCTCTGATTAAAAGTCAGATGCTCTACCAACTGAGCTAATGGCTCGTAAATGGCTGGGCTAGCTGGATTCGAACCAGCGCATGACGGAGTCAAAGTCCGTTGCCTTACCGCTTGGCTATAGCCCATTAATATTTACTAGTATGGTTATCTTTTCAAAAAAATAAACCCTCTCAGGTTATTTTAAAGAAAATGGTGGAGGGGGGCAGATTCGAACTGCCGAACCCAAAGGAGCGGATTTACAGTCCGCCGCGTTTAGCCACTTCGCTACCCCTCCGACATTTAAAAATATATGGTGGAGGATGACGGGATCGAACCGCCGACCCCCTGCTTGTAAGGCAGGTGCTCTCCCAGCTGAGCTAATCCTCCAAAAGTGGTGACCCGTACGGGATTCGAACCCGTGTTACCGCCGTGAAAGGGCGGTGTCTTAACCACTTGACCAACGGGCCAAAAAAAACAAAACTTTTCCCAAGCTTCCAACCGGGCTTGAACCGGTGACCTCTTCCTTACCATGGAAGTACTCTACCAGCTGAGCTATGGAAGCATAATGGCTCCGCAGGTAGGAATCGAACCTACGACCGATCGGTTAACAGCCGATAGCTCTACCGCTGAGCTACTGCGGAATAATATAAGCCTGGCAACGTCCTACTCTCACAGGGACAAGGTCCCAACTACCATCGGCGCTAGAGAGCTTAACTTCCGTGTTCGGTATGGGAACGGGTGTGACCTCTCTGCCATCATTACCAGACTTTTAACATTATACACATTCTTTTGAGAATGTCCAAAGGAATTTTAAATATATATTCCTTCAAAACTAGATAACATT